>JAURHL010000118.1 GCA_030833305.1 Acidimicrobiales bacterium
TCGAACGACCGGGCGCGGCGTCGGCCGCCGACTTCCATGATCGCGAGGTGCCCGACGGGGACGATGTGCTCGTGTGGTGGTTCGAACCGAGTTCGCCGGCACTGATTCTCGGCTCGACCCAATCCGAGGATCTCTTGAACGTCGATCGTTGTCGTGAGCGGGGCGTGGAAGTGGTCGAGCGACGAAGCGGCGGGGGACTGGTGTTCGTGTCGTCACGTCACACGTTGTGGGTCGACGTCATCGTGCCCCGCACACACCCGGCGTGGAGGGTCGACGTGGGTCGGGCGTCGGAGTGGATCGGCGAGGTGTGGCTCGATGCACTGTCACGTTCCTCGCTCGCCGTTGTCGACCGCCCACTGTCCATCCACCGCGGAGCTCAGGAGGCGACGACGTGGTCGAAGCTGATCTGTTTCGCGGGGCGCGGGCCCGGCGAGATCTTCGACGAACGCGGACGAAAAGTGGTGGGCATCAGTCAGCGGCGAACGCGGAGCTGGGCTCGATTCCAATGCGCGCTGTCACTTCGCTGGGAGCCCTCGGTCTTCGTCGACTTGATCCTGGACGGACCGAGGACCTCGGACATCCTGCACGCTGGTTTCGACGTCGGGTCCGGTTTCGACGTCGAGCGCGTGCGCGATTCGTTCACCGAATCCTTGGCGGGCGCACTCTCGTCGGCAGAGTCAGCGGTCCTCCTCGACAACGACTCCTGAATCGTTGGTCGGCTGCTCAGGCCGCCGGGGGCGTCGGAGGCGTCGATTCGCCGAGGGCGACGGTCGTCGTCGGAGCAGCGGTCGTCGGCGGGGTGGTGGAGCGACATCCGTCGACGGCTTTCACGATGGGGAAGGGGTTGACCGCGGGTCCGCCACCGGGGTGGTACTCGAAATGCAAATGGGGGGCCGAGCTACTCCCGGTGTTGCCCACGTATCCGATGACCTGCCCGGCCACGACCTTCGAATCGAGGCCGATGCCTTCGGCGAAGGTCGAGAGGTGGGCGTAATGGAAGTAGGTCCCGTCGGCCGCGGTGAGACGCAGGGCGTTCCCGCCCAACGAACCGGGCCGATCGAAGAACTGTCGCGTGATCGTCCCGTCGACCACGGCGTACAACGGCTGGCCGGTGCGAGCGATGATGTCGACACCTTCATGACGACGTCCCCCGGCGCGCGGTGACATCCACGTGTCGGAGAACCAACACGGCCCGAGAACCGGGAAGACCCCGATGGACACGGTGGTCACCGGCACCGGGGCGGAGTCGACGGGGCGGGTGTCGAAGCCGTGGGGGACGTGGTGGCCGGCTTATTCTTGACCAAGCCGGGAACGACACCGAGATGGAGCGCGGTGCGCAGATCGACGACTCCGGTCACGGGAATCTTGCGAGCGGTCTGGAAGGCACGAATCGACACCCGGGTGGCCACTCCGAACACCCCATCGGCTCCACCCTTCACGGTGATGCCCGCGGCGATCATGCGATTCTGAACGTCGGTGACGGTTGGTCCGCGGTCTCCGAACACGGGCAACGTGGGTGCGGCGACGAGTCCGAGGAATTGAGCGGTGAGCGTGTCCACTTGCCCGGTGGCCGCGATGGACACTGCGCGTTGATAGGTGGTGACGGCGTTCGTCGTGGCCGCGCCGAACACCCCGTCGGCTCCGCCGCGCACCGGCACTCCGGCGGCGATGAGTGCGCGCTGAAGGCGTGCGACGGCTTCACCACGCTCACCTACCGAGATCACGAGCGTCGGCACGGTTGTCGGTGTTGGCACGGTTGTCGGTGTCGGTGTCGGAGTCGGTGTCGGTGCGGTTGTCGGTGTCGGTGCCGTCGTGGTGGGGGCGGCCGGATTCGTCGACGAGGTGGCCGTCGCGCTCGCCGGAGCGACACCCAGGGCGATGGCGGTGGTGATGTCGAGCGTGCCGGTGGCGGTGAAGCCACGCGCCGTCTGAAAGGCGGCGATCGCCGCCGTGGTGGCCGAACCGAAGATGCCGTCCGCTCCGCCGCGCATGGTGTGGCCGACGCCGATGAGGGCGTTCTGCAGGGTCGTCACGGAAGCGCCTCGATCACCACGCTTGGGAAACACCGGCGATGGGCCGAGCCCGAGGAGGAACGCGCTGGAGGCATCGACCTCGCCACTGGCGACCAACCCTTTGGACGACTGAAAGGCCTTGAGGGCGCTCAGAGTTCCTTGGCCGAAGATGCCGTCGGCGCCCCCGCGCACGCTGAGCCCGGCCACGATCAGAGCTTGCTGAAGTGCTCGGACCGCGTCACCCCGATCGCCCAATCGGGGCATCGACGCGGGGCGGGCGGTGGCGTGGGCGACGTTCGTTGCCGAGCCCGAGACCACCGCACAGGTGGGCACGCCGAGCGACACCAGAACCGCCAACGCCAGGCGGCAACGTCGCCGTCGGGGCGCGTTCGTGGTGGTCGGTCGAGTCAACGGCACACCGAGGTATCGGCCCCGGATCGCGGCGAACTTGAGAAATTCCCGCCCCCAGCCCCGTCGCCGGTCGGGGTGGTGCCCCCGGATTTGGAGGTCTGGGGGAAAGAAGTGGGGGAAAAAGGGGAAAAGTGGTTGACGTTGGGGCCCTTTGGGGTCCAAGATGGGGGGCGGTGGGGAGGAGTGGAGGCAGACGCCACTTCCCACATCGGTCACAAGCACAGTGAGGGGCAGGTCAGTGGAAGGTTTTGTCGGTCGTTACGAGCGCCAGCTCGACCCCAAGGGTCGAGTTGCGTTGCCGCCGACCTTCCGCAACCGCCTGGAACCCCGTTGTTTCCTCGTCATCGGACAGGACAAGTGCGTCGTGGTGGTGACGGCCAGCGTGGCCGCGGCTCGTGGCGACGAGACCCTGCAGGCGGTCAAGCGGGGCGAGAAGACGATGAGTGAATTGCGTGCTCTGGCCGTGAGCATGACCGAAGTGGCCGTCGACGGTCAGGGACGCATCACGATCGACGACAATCTGCGCAACTATGCCGGCCTATCGCCGGGAGCCAAGGTCGTGGTGTCGGGCGCCTTCGACAGCGTGGAAATTTGGGAGCCGGGCCGGTTCGAGCGAATGTTGTCGGCCGGCACCGAAGCCGTTGCCGGGGGCGAGTCATGAGCAACGGCATCGAGTTCGCGCACGTTCCGGTGATGGTCGACGAGATCGTGGCCGCCTTCGTCGGAATCCCCGCCGGAGTGATCCTGGATGGGACCCTCGGCGGTGGGGGTCATTCGGAGGCCCTTCTCGATGCCGATGAGCGCATCTCCATCCTCGGTGTCGACCGCGACGCCACCGCGTTGGCCTCCGCGAGCCAGCGCCTGTCGCGTTTCGCCGGGCGCTTTCGTGCGTCACACCGTCGATTCGACGATGTCGACGGTGCCATGGCTGATGCGGGGGTGACCGAACTGTCGGGCGCTCTGTTCGACCTGGGCGTGTCGTCCCATCAGTTCGATGCGGTCGAGCGGGGGTTTTCGTATCGGGCATCGGCACCGCTCGACATGCGCATGGACGCGCGCGAACCCGTGTCGGCTCGCGATCTGGTCAATGAGTCCGATGAGTCCGAGTTGGTGCGCATCCTGCGCGAGTACGCCGACGAGCGTTTCGCCGTTCGGATCGCTCGCGCCATCATCGCCGCTCGACCCGTCGAGGACACCGTTCGCCTGGCTGACATCGTGGCCGCGGCCATTCCCGCCCCCGCCCGTCGTCGTGGTGGTCATCCGGCCAAGCGGACCTTTCAAGCACTGCGCATCGCGGTGAACGCCGAACTCGACGTTCTGCCGGTGGCTCTCGACCATGCGATCGGTCGCACGGTCAAAGGCGGTCGTATCGCCGTTCTGTCCTATCACTCGGGCGAGGACCGCATCGTGAAGGAGCGCTTCCGTTTTCACAGCACCGGTGGTTGCCAGTGCCCCAGTCACCTCCCGTGCGGTTGTGGTGCCGAACGCACGGTGAAGCTCCTGCGCGTCGCGTCGAAGCCATCGGCGGCGGAGATGGAGCGCAATCCCCGCAGTACGTCGGCGCGCTTGCGTGTGGCGGAGGTGATCTGATGGCCAAGGCCGTTGCGACCATTCCGCGTTCACGACCGACGGCGACGCCGGCGAGTCGTCCGTCCACCCGAACCGTCAGGCCCCGCACCGCCGAGGGTCGGCGGACGGCCAAGTCCCCGGTGGCCCGTGTCGTCACCCGACGCGATGCCACGAGCGGGATGCGTCGTGTGATCATTCTCTCGGCGACCGTCGCGGTGCTGGCGATCATGGTGATGTTCCTCGTCGTCGCCTTCCAGACCCGCATTGCCGAGACGCAAATGAAGATCGACAAGATCAACGCCCAGATTCAGGCCGAGCGCGATCGTTACGATGCGCTGCGTCTGGAGCGATCCGCTTTGCGTGATCCGGCCCGGTTGGTCGTCGAGGCCACTGCCATGGGGATGATTCCGGGCACCGGTACCGACTTCACCACCGTGGACCCCGCCAGCGTGGCCGCGGTTCTGGTGTCGACCGGCGGCATCGACCCCGAATACATGTCCGACTCCGAGGATCCCCTCGAGAACTACGGCGCCGTCAAAGCGCTGATCGGGGGCCAACCATGAGCGACAAGCGTCGAACGTCTCGGGAGAACGAGGTTCCCAAGTCCCGTCGTAAGGTGGACGCGTCACGACGTGCGTCCACGGGAACCGGGCGAACCAAAGCCAGCCCGTCACCGATGGCGCGGGCGAAATCGACGACTCGCTCGACGGTGAAGTCGGCGCATTCGGGCGCCAAGGTCGATTCCAAGACCGGAGCCAGGGCGCGATCCGCGAAGTCCTCCAAGTCGCCCAGGATCTCCGCGAAGCGCGCACCCAAGCAAAGTTTGGGATTGCTGTTCGGTCGCGGCAACGACGCCGACGCACCGAAATCCACGATCCGCAACCGATCGACCGCTGGATTGCGGCGAACCCGGTTCCACGTGATGGTGACTCTGGGTCTCGTGTGCATGGTCGGCTTGGTGGGTCGCAGTTTCTGGGTGCAGGTGGCTCACGGTGCCGGTTATCGAGAGGACGGGGTCCAGCAGCGTCAGCGCTTCTCCGCCATCCCGGCGGCCCGTGGCACCATCTTCGACCGCGACGGAAACGAGATGGCCATCACCGTGCCGTCGACATCGATTTACGCCAATCCGCAATCGATCATCGATCCGGCCGCCACGGCGCACGTTCTGGCCCAACTGTTGGGCATCGACGCGGTTTCCGAGGCGGATCTGGCCGCCAAACTCGCGGATCAGAGCACCACGTTCGTGTACGTGCAGCGCTTCGTCGACGAGAACGTCGCTGAGGCCGTGTTGTCGTTGAACTTGGCGGGAATCTTCGGACTCGTGGAGCCCGAACGTGTCGAGGTGGCCGGGGGTCTGGCCCGCAACGTCGTCGGTCGCACCGATCCGTTCGGCGTCGGGGCCACCGGCATCGAGTTGCAGTACGACAAGGTTCTGCGCGGTCAGGACGGTGAGATGGTCAAGGAGGCATCCAACGGGCGCAGTCTCCCGGGCACCACCAAGATCGTGGACGATCCGCGGCCGGGCACCGACCTCGTTCTCACCATCGATCGCTCGATGCAGTACCAGGTCGAGCGGATCCTCTTGGCCCGCGTCGAGGAACTCGCGGCCAAGGGCGGCAACGCCGTCGTGATGGACACCGCGACCGGCGAAATCCTCGCCATCGTCAGTGTCCGTCGTAATGCTGAGGGCATCGCCGAGTTGACCGCCGGAAACATGGCGGTTGTCGAGGCTCACGAGCCGGGCTCGGTGGCCAAGGTCTTCAGTATGGCGGCGACGCTCGACTCGGGTGTCGCGACGACCGATCGCATCTACGACGTGCCCGGCGTATATGTCTTCGACGAGGGACAGGAATACGAGAAGACGATCAAGGACGCGTACCCGCACGACCTGGAGCCCATGTCGTTGCGCGACATCTTCGTCCGCTCCTCGAACATCGGCACGTTGATGGCCGCCGGCGAGGTCGGATCCCCCCGTCTGCACGACTACCTGGAGGGTTTCGGTTTCGGCAAACAGTCGACCCTGCAGTTCCCGGGCGAGACGGCCGGCATGCTGAAGCAGCCCGAGAACTGGCGGGGCTCGGAGAACGCCACGATCACCTACGGGTACGGGTTCTCGTCGTCGTCGTTGCAGTTGATCTCGGCGGTGAACGTCATCGCGAACGACGGCATGTACGTGCCACCGCGCTTGGTGCGCGCGACGATCGACGAGAAGGGTTCG
>JAURHL010000119.1 GCA_030833305.1 Acidimicrobiales bacterium
ACTTCCAGGTCGGCGACCGTCTCGTTGAACGCCATCACCGCTCGATCGACGCGACGGCCAGTCTCGGGGGCGACTCGTACGTCGACGGTCGCCCGAATGTCGAGCTCGTCGAAGAGCGATTCGAGACGGTGGACCTGCGCGCCGATGCGCTCCATTGCGACGACGAACGATCGACTCGAGAGAGATTCGTGGACGTCGGTGACGCTCCAGGTGGGTAATGAGGTGTCGGTCATCGTGTCCTCGCTGTTCACTTTCGTGGCGCAATGTCGCCGACGTACGAACGGTCGGTTCGGTGAACACGAAATCCGAGATCTTCGTACATCGACACTGCAGGAGTGTTGTCGGCGTCTACGTAGAGCATCGCCGTCGTCACGCCTCGCCTGGCAATGCTGTCGAGTCCGCTGACGACGAGGCCGCGTCCGAGCCCTTTTCCGTGAAACGCCGGGTCGACGGCGATCACGTAGATCTCGCCCAGCACCGGATCCGTGTCGCGGTGGACCTTGGTCCAGCAGAAGCCGGCCATCGACCCGTCGATCTCGTGGACGATGAATCCCTCGGGCTCGAACCACGGTTGGGCCATGCGCGCGCTGAGCGTGGCTTCGTCCCAACCGCCCTGCTCGGGATGATGAGCGAAGGCTCGGTTGTTCAGATCCAGCCAGTCGTGTTCGTCGGCGCCCTTCACGAACGTGCGCACCGCCACCGCGTCGGCGGCGTCGGCCACCGACAGCGGAAGTGAGCGACGCATCTGGTGCAGCGTACGTCCGGGGGTCAACCCGACCTCGGAGGCGACCTGCTCGTGCCCGATGGTGGGCTCGAACACCCACCAGTGAACGTGTCCGCCACCGTTGCGGGACACCTCGTCGAGAGCGGCCGACAACAACTCCGGTCCGATGAGATGCATCTCGTACCGATGGTGCGGATGGACGACCAACTCGACCGAGTAGGAGTCGTTGCCCTTGCTGATTTGCGCGTACGCGACCGGATGGTCGTGTCCGGGCTCCCAGGCCACCAGCCCTGCGAAGCCCTCGCGTCCACCGTCGACGAGGTCGAGCCACAGATGGTCGGAGAGGGGACGGTGTCCGTCGGCGCGTTCGGCGTCGCGCAACAGGTCCCGAACGACCTGCAGGTCATCGGGTCGCATCTGACGCTTGATGTCGAGAACCCTCACCGCGTCAGCCTACCGCTGGCTACTGTCGGGTCATGGCGGCCAAGAAGACGAGCACGGTGACCGGAAAGATCGATCCGCGGAGCCAAACCGTCGAGGTGGCACGTCGCTTGGCGATCTCGTTTCCCGAGGTGATCTGCGAACTCGACCACCGCAACGCGTTCGAATTGTTGTCGGCCACCATCCTGTCGGCGCAGTGCACCGACGCCCGCGTGAACATGGTGACGCCCGCGCTGTTCGCTCGTTACCCGGACCCGTGGTCGTTGGCCGCCGCCGACGTGGGCGAACTGGAAGCGATCATTCGCTCCACCGGCTTCTACGGGAGCAAGGCCAAGAATCTGATCGGCATGGCGACGGCATTGGTGGAACGTTTCGACGGCGAGGTGCCGAGCGATCTGGACGATCTCGTCACGCTTCCGGGGGTCGGGCGCAAAACCGGCAACGTGGTGCGCAGCGTGGTGTTCGATCTGCCGGGATTGCCCGTGGACACGCACGTGGGGCGGCTCTCGCGGCGACTCGGATTGACCAAGCACGAGGACCCGGTGAAGGTCGAGTTGCAGCTGAACGATTATCTGCCGGGTTCGGAGTGGGGGCCGTTCAGCCTGCGACTGATCCTGCACGGGCGTCGCGTGTGCGACGCGCGCAAGCCGAAATGTGATGAATGTTCGATGGCCGACATCTGTCCCTCGGCCGGCGTGCCGGTGACGGCACCGACGACGAAACGCCCGGCTCGACCGAGCCCGGCCCCAAAGGCCGTACCCCCGAAGAAGCAGGCCGCGAAGAAGCAGGCCGCGAAGAATCAAGCCCCGAAGAAGTCCGTTCCGAAGAAGAAATAGTCGGCTGACTCACCCGGCGATGCGGTTCGCGCGCATGAGGGCGCGCTGAGCGGTGCGCAGGGCACGCTCGGCCTCGTGAATGGCCGCCACCAAGTCGTCGTGTTGTTCGCCGAGGTTTCCGGAGCGCAACTCGGCCACCCGTTCCTGATAGCGCGCGGTGCCCTCGGCCATCACGGCGAGTTCGGCGGCGATGGTGGAGAGGTCCTTGTTGCTCACGTCGTCACCCTATGGCGAGCCACGTGCCGGATGCCCACGAAGACCTGGCCGAAAACCTTCGGGGTCGGCTCGGACGGGTTCGGTAGCCTCAGGTGTCGTGACCCGGGTGCCCGTACGCGACGATTTGTCCGCATTGGAGGGCTACCACTCGCCCCAGGTCACCGTCGACGTACGGCTGAACACCAACGAGGCCCCGGTCGGTCCGCCGGCCGCCTTCCGTGATGCCTTGAGCTCCGAGATGTCGCGCATCGAATGGAATCGATACCCGGATCGCGCGGCCACGGCCCTGCGCACCGCCATCGGTGCACTCCACGGCGTCGGTCCCGAGCAGATCTTCGTGGCCAACGGCAGCAACGAGGTCCTCCAGACGGTCTTGCTCACCTTCGCCGGGCCCGGCCGCACCGTGGCCACCTTCGAACCGACCTATCAACTTCACGGCCACATCGCCCGCATCACCGGTGCAACGGTGGTCGAGGGTGAACGTGCCGCCGATTTCAGCATCGACATGAACGAGGTGCGTCGTGTGGTCGAGCAGTCACGCCCGCACGTGACCTTTCTGTGCTCACCGAACAACCCGACCGGGGGAGTGGATTCGCCGTCGGTGGTCCGCGACGTGCTGGCCCTGTCACCCGGGCTGCTCGTGGTCGACGAGGCCTACGGACAGTTCGCCGACTGGTCCGCCGTCGAATTGATCGACGAAGAAACGCCGTTGGTCGTGTCGCGCACGTTCTCCAAGACCTGGAGCATGGCGGCGGCGCGATTGGGTTATCTCGTGGGGCCGCGGTGGTTGGTGGCCGAACTCGACAAGGTCGTGTTGCCGTATCACCTCGATGCCACCAAGCAGATCGCCGGCACCCTGGCCGTGCGGTTCCTCGACGAAATGAACGAGCGCGTGCGATCGATCGTGTCCGAACGCGAGCGGGTGTCGGCCGCACTGCGCGCCTTGGACCTCGACGTCTTCGACAGCGGGGCGAACTTCGTCCTGTTCCGTCCCCGCCACATGGGTGGTCGCGCGGTGTGGCAGGGACTTCTCGATCGCAGCGTTCTCATCCGCGATTGTTCCGGTTGGCCTCGCTTGGCCGATTGCCTTCGCGTCACCATCGGCACCCCGGCCGAGGACGACCGTTTCCTGTCCGCCATCACGGAGGTCCTGTCATGAATCGCAAATCCGTCCGTCAGCGCGTCACCGCCGAGACCTTCATCGACTTGTTCGTCGACCTCGACGGCTCGGGTCGCACCGAGGTGTCCACGGGCATCCCGTTCTACGACCACATGTTGTCGCAGGTGGGCAAGCACGGCGGTTTCGACCTGAACATCGTCGCCAAGGGCGACATCCACATCGACACCCACCACACGGTCGAGGACGTGGCCATCACCCTCGGCGAAGCGGTTCGGGAGGCCCTGGGCGACAAGGCGGGTGTGCGTCGATTCGCCAGCGGCCTCTATCCGTTGGACGAGGCATTGGTCGAGATCGCCCTGGACTTGTCGGGTCGTCCGTTCGTGGTCTGGGACGTCACCATGCCCGAGTGTCTGCCGCTCGGCAACCCACCGTTCGATCCACAACTGGCCGAGCACGCGGTGTCGTCCTTCGCCACCGCCGCCGGAGTCACCCTGCACGTCACGTTGAAGCACGGCACCAACGTTCATCACATCGTCGAGGCCGTGTTCAAAGGACTCGGCCGTTGCCTGCGTGACGCGGTACGTATCGAGGGCGGCGACGTGCCGTCCACGAAAGGTGTCCTGTGACTGTGGGTGCCCCGTGACGGCACCGCTCATCGCCGTGCTCGACTACGGCATCGGCAATCTGCGCTCGGCGGAAAAGGCGTTGCAGAAAGTCGGCGGCGACGCCCGACTCACTCGTGACGCTTCCTTGGTCGCCGACGCCGACGCCGTGGTTCTTCCCGGAGTCGGTGCCTTCGGTGCGTGCATGGACGCCCTTCGTGGGGCCGGCCTCGAGGATGTGGTGCACGACGCCGTGGCGTCGGGCCGTCCGTTTCTCGGCATCTGTGTCGGCATGCAGATGCTCTTCGAGGACAGTGACGAGAACCCCGAAGCGCGCGGGCTCGGGGTGATCCCGGGCTCGGTGCGATGGATCCCGCCCGGGGTGAAACGCCCACAGATGCAATGGAATCGTTTGCGTATCTCCCGCCCGGATCCACTGTTCGCGGGATCCGAGCTCGCCGATGTCGGGGGTGGTCCGTGGGTGTATTTCGTCCACTCGTTGCACGGAGTTCCGCGCGACGCGAATGACGTGGTGGCCACCTGCGAATACGGTTCCACCTTGAACGCGGCGTTCCGTCGGGGCAACGTCTCGGCCACCCAGTTCCATCCGGAGAAATCCGGCAAGAGCGGACTGGCGTTGTTGCGCAACTTCGTGAGCGGGGTGTCGCGATGACCGTCGACCTGTATCCGGCGATCGATCTGCGAGCCGGAAAGGTCGTGCGATTGGCTCAAGGCGACTACGCACGCGAGACGGTCTACGGAGACGATCCGGTGGCGGTCGCGCGTTCGTTCGCCGACGCGGGCGCGCCGTGGGTGCACATCGTCGATCTCGACGCCGCACGCACCGGCGATCCGGTGAATCGCCCGATCATCGCTCGGGTGGCCGCCGCATTGGCCGGCCACGCCAATCTCCAGACCGGAGGTGGTGTGCGCTCCGTCGCCGACGCCGAGGAGTTGGCCCGCGCCGGGGTGTCTCGCGTGGTGATGGGATCGGCCGCGGTGGCCGATCCCGAGTCGGTCGTGGCGGCGTCTCGGGTGGTCGACGTGGCCGTGGGACTCGATCATCGCAACGGCGACCTGGCCGTGCACGGCTGGACCGAATCGTCCGGGGTGAACCTGGTCGAGGCGCTCGGATGGTTCCCGACCGCGCGGGCCTTCGTGATCACCGACATCGCTCGCGACGGCATGCTCGACGGCCCCGATCTGGAGGGCCTCGCGATGGCGGTGTCGTCCACCTCGGTTCCCGTGATCGCCAGCGGTGGCGTGTCGTCGATCGACGACGTGATCGTATTGTCTCGCATCGGGGGATTGGGAGGCATCATCACCGGCCGCGCGTTGTACGAGGGTCGCTTCAGCGTGGGTGAAGCGGTGGATGCGTTGCGAGGTGTGGCGTGAAGGTCGCCCGCGTGATCCCGTGCCTCGACGTCACCGCGGGACGCGTGGTGAAGGGTGTGAACTTCGTCGGTCTGCGCGACGCCGGCGACCCGGTCGAGCTCGCCGCGCGCTACGACGCCGAGGGCGCCGACGAGCTGGTGTTCCTCGACATCACCGCCAGCAGCGACGGACGCGAAACGATGGTCGACATGGTGTCGCGCACGGCCGAGCAGGTCTTCATCCCGTTCACGGTGGGTGGCGGAATTCGCGCGGTGGAGGACGCCCGTCGCATGTTGCGCGCCGGAGCGGACAAGGTGAGCGTGAACACCTCGGCGGTGCAGAACCCCGAACTCATCACCGCCATCGCCGGAGAGTTCGGAAGTCAGTGCGTGGTGTGCGCCATCGACGCGAAAAGACGCCCCGATGATCCGTCCCGCTTCGAGGTGTATCTCCACGGTGGTCGCACGCCCACGGGTCTCGATGTCGTCGAGTGGGCGATGCGGGCCGCGTCGTCGGGCGCCGGCGAGATCCTGCTCACTTCCATGGATCGCGACGGCACCAAGGAGGGCTTCGATCTCGAACTCACGCGCCGGGTCAGCGATGCGGTGGGGGTGCCCGTGATCGCCTCGGGTGGCGTGGGCACGTTGCGTCACATGGTTGAGGGCGTCACGATCGGTGGGGCCGACGCGGTCCTGGCCGCGTCCATCTTCCACTTTCGCGAGTTCACCATCGCCCAGACCAAGGCGGCCATGGCCGATGCCGGTGTCATCGTTCGTCCGGTCGGGTGAGAGTGAACGTCGAGATTCTCGACGGTGGTTTGTCCACCGCGCTGGAGGAGGTGGGCGCCGACATTGGTGGCCCGTTG
>JAURHL010000011.1 GCA_030833305.1 Acidimicrobiales bacterium
CCGAGGACATTTCGGGACTCGCCATCTTCCTGAGTTCGCGCGCCTGCGGCTTCACCGTCGGCGCGGTGATCACGTGCGACGGAGGAACCGTCGTCTCCTGACCGAGCCGATGCGATCGGAGCGGTACTAGGGTCGTTTCATGGCAGCGACACATTCGGACCAACACGTCGACGTGCTGATCGTCGGCGCCGGCATCTCCGGTATCGGTGCGGCGTACCACTTGCAGACGTTGTGCCCCGATCGCACGTTCACCATCCTCGAGGGTCGCTCCGACATCGGCGGCACCTGGGATCTCTTCCGTTACCCGGGTGTTCGCAGCGACAGTGACATGCACACGCTCGGATTCAGCTTCAAGCCCTGGACCGAGGCCAAGTCGATCGCCGACGGCCCGTCCATCATGAAGTATCTCCGCGAGACGGTGGCCGAACACGGGATCGATCGTCACATCCGATTCGACCACTGGGTCACCAACGCGTCCTGGGACACAGCCACCTCGCGTTGGACCGTCACGGCCACCGACAAGCGCAACGACAGTACGGTGACCCTCACGTGCAACTTCCTGTTCATGTGTTCGGGCTATTACTCCTACAAGGAGGGTTTCACCCCCGAGTTCGCCGGTCGTGAGGATTTCCGCGGCACCATCGTGCATCCGCAGAAATGGCCCGAGAACCTGGACTACGCCGGCAAGAGGGTCGTCGTCATCGGTTCGGGTGCCACCGCGGTGACCATCGTGCCGGCCATGGCCACCGCCGCGGCGCACGTGACGATGCTTCAACGCTCTCCCACCTACATGGTCGCGCGTCCCGATCACGACGCCGTCGCCGACACCCTGCGCAAGTTCCTTCCCTCCAAGACGGCCTACGCGATCACCCGCGCGAAGAACATCTTCTTGTCGAAGTACTTCTACAACCGCACGCGCACCCAGCCCGAGAAGGTGAAGCAGTTGGTGTTGGGTGGTGTGCGCAAGGCCCTAGGTCCCGACTACGACGTCGACACCCACTTCACGCCGTCGTACAACCCGTGGGATCAGCGCATGTGCCTGTTGCCGAACGGCGACTTCTTCGGAGCCATCAACAGTGGCAAGGCCAGTGTGGTCACCGACCACATCGATCGCTTCGTCGAGAACGGCATCAAACTGGTTTCGGGCGAGGTGCTCGAGGCCGACATCATCGTCACCGCCACCGGCTTGAACCTCGTCACCCTCGGCGAGATGTCGGTCGAGGTGGACGGGCACGAGGTGGACTTCGCACGAACCTGGACGTACAAGGGTCTGGCCTACTCCGACGTTCCCAACTTGGTGTCCACCTTCGGCTACATCAACGCCTCCTGGACCCTGCGCGCCGACGTGGTGAGCAAGTACGTGTGTCGACTGCTGAATCACATGACGAAGACCGGTACGCAGCAGGCCACTCCGCGACTTCGTCCCGAGGACGCGAACATGTCCGAACGACCCTGGATCGACGACTTCTCCGCCGGCTACATGTTGCGCGTGATGCACCTCATGCCCAAGCAAGGTGATCACGAGCCGTGGATCAACCCGCAACTCATCGCCCGCGACAAGCAGATCATCGTGAAGGCACCCATCGACGACGGTGCCATGCAGTTCACCAAGACTCCGGCGCTGGTCTGAGTCGGGCTCAGCCCGCCAGCGACGGCTCGGGCGCCCAGCCCGGCCCGGCGAACACGTACCGCAGCCGATCGTTCAGATTGTCGGCCGAGACCACGTCCTTGGCGATGTTGACGAACTCGCCGTAGGCCATCTTCACCGGATTGTTGGTACGGATGTTCTTCGTGAGGCCGTATTGCACCTGCCGGATCTCGGGTTCGAACGTCCGGAAGAAGCGGTCCCAGACGATGAGGATGCCGCCGTAGTTCTTGTCGATGTACTGCTTGTTGGCTCCGTGGTGCACGCGATGGTGTGAGGGCGTGTTGAAGATCTTCTCGATGGGCGCCGGCAGACGATCGATGGCCTCGGTGTGGATCCAGTACTGGTACAGCAGGTTCAACTGCCGGGCCTTCAGGAACGTGCCGTAGCGATATCCGAGCAACGACATCGGCCAGTACACCCAGGTGGTGAGCATGCCCGACCACGTTTGACGGAGCGCCGTGGACAGGTTGTAGCGCCGACCGGAATGGTGCGCCACATGATCGGCCCAGAACAGACGCACCTCGTGCATCCAACGATGATTCCAGTAGTACAGGAAGTCCCACACGATCATCGCGCTGAGGATGGAACCGCGATGCGAACCGATGCTGCTGACCCGGTGTCGGAACAGAAAACCGTGCACCCGTCGGTACAGACCGTCGAGTGCGAAGCCCACCACGATGGAACCCACCAGCAAACCGAGACTTCCGGCGGTGTCGTTCTTCTCGTAACCCAAGGGAACGAGAGGATCGGGTGTCGGGTCACCGTCGTCGGTCGGAGCGACCGCATCGACCGGAGGTAACTCGCGCAGCCGGCGCCGTTTCAACGCACGATGCTCCCAGATCATGGTGGCCGCGAAAGCCGGCAAGGTCAGCTTGTCGATCAGATCGATCTTCTTCAGCGGACTGGCCATGTCCACACCGTATCGCTGAGGTCAGGACAACTTCTTGGCCAAGCGCAGGGTCGCGAGTGAGCTCGGATCGGCCAGACCTTTCATGGCGATCTCGTAGTCGGGCAAGGCGTACACCTCACCGTCGTCACCGATCATGAGGAAACGGTCGAACTTGGCCAGAAAGGTGCGGTCGTGACTGACGGCGATGACGGTTCCCTCGAAGCCGTCGAGGGCCTTCTCCAGCGCTTCCGATGACTCGATGTCAAGGTTGTCGGTGGGCTCGTCCAGCAGCAACACGTTGTGGCCCTCCAGTTCGAGGCACAGGATCTCGAGGCGCGCTTTCTGACCGCCGGACAAGGTCTGGAACTCCTGGCGGGCATTGTTCACCAATCCGTAGCGAGCCAGGGCGCGCATCGACTTCTCGTCGTCGATGAGGCGATCGCGAACGATGTCGATGCACTGGCGCCCGGTGAAGTCCGGACGATCGTTGATCTGCGTGAAGACGCCCACCGACGTTCGGGGACCGAAGGAGATGGTTCCCTCGTCGGGGGTGGCACCGTTCAACACCGCGAGCAGATGACTCTTGCCCGTGCCGTTCGGGCCGATCAGGCCGACGCGCTCGCCGTGGTACACCTCGTCGGAGAACGGAAAGAACAGACTGCCAATCGAGAGGTTCTCCAACTTGGCGACGCGGCGAGCCGCGTCGGCGCCGCGAAGTCGAACGTGGATCTGTTGGTCGGCCACCGGCGGGGGTGGAGGTCCGAGCGCCACGAACTTCTCCCAGCGCGTCTCGGCGGCGTTGGCTTTGGTGGCGTTCTTGAAGTTCTGCGCGGCGCGCTGCTTCATGATCTTCATGTGATGGAACAGGCGACGCTCCTCGTCGTTCCATCGCTTCAGATCGTCGCCCATCAATTCTTGGCGCTTCGCGCGAGCCTCGGGAAACGTGGCGTACGAGCCGCCGTGGCTCCAGCACCCCGAGCCCTCGATGACCACGATCTTGGTGGCGACGCGTTCCAACAACGCTCGGTCGTGGCTGACCATCAAGATCGTGGATTTGCTGGCCATGATCTGTTCCTCCAGCCAGCCGCGGGTCGGGATGTCGAGATAGTTGTCCGGTTCGTCCAACAACAACACGTCCGAGCCGGAGGTGAGCAGGAGATCCAACACCAGTCGCTTGCGTTCACCACCCGACAATTCGGAGACCAGACGCTGCGAGAAGTCGTCGATGGACGACTTCACACTGCGCTGCGCGGCGGCTTGCCACTTGGTCTCCAGTTCGTACCCACCGAGGTCGCCCCAATCCGACAGCGCGTTGGCGTATCCCATGCCGTCATCGGAGCCATCGGCCAACGCCTTTTCGGCGGCCACCAACGCTCGACCCGCGGTACGCAGTTGCGGCGGTGCCACTTCGATCAACATCTCGCGCAGAGTGTCGGTGGGTCTCGACATACCCACGTCCTGGGTCATGGTGAGAACGGTTCCGTTCACGGTGAACTCGCCGCCGTCGGCGTCGATCACTCCCGAGAGAATGCGCAGAATGGTGCTCTTGCCGACACCGTTGGCCCCGACCAAGGCGGCGTGCTCACCGGGAGCGATGCCGAAACTGACGTCGAAGAAAAGCTGGTCGGCCCCGGGCGGTGCGTACTCCAATTCCGAGACGACGATGCTGCTCACCGCGACATTCTCGCGGGAACGAAGGCGGACTACACCTTCAGCAGCAACTTGCCGTGGTGCCCCCCGGTCATCAGCATGTTCATGACCGCCGGGAAATTCTCGACACCGTGCTCGATCTGTTCGCGCATGATGATGTCGCCGTTGCGATACCACTGTGCCAACTGGCCCTCGCCGCGGGCGTAATGCTGGGCGAAGTGGAAGACCGCGAAGCCCTCCATGCTGGCGTGACGTTCGGCCAACTTCAGGTAGTTGCGCGGGCCACGGACGTCGTCCATCTTCTCGTACTGGGAGATCGCACCGCAGATGACGATTCGTGAACCTTCGACGATACGCATCAACACGTCGTCGAGAATTTCGCCGCCGACGTTGTCGAAGAACACGTCGACGCCTTTGGGCGCCAACTCGTCGAGTCGGGCACCGACGTTCTCGTTGCGATAGTCGATGGCGGCGTCGAATCCGAGTTCCTCCACCAGGAACGTGGTCTTGTGACTTCCTCCGGCGATTCCGATCACCTTGTCGGCTCCACTCAGCCGGGCGATCTGGCCGGCCATGGAGCCCACGGCTCCGGCCGCGCCGCTGACCACCACGGTGTCGCCCTTCTTCACGCGACCGACGTCGACGATTCCGAAATACGCGGTGAGTCCGGTGGTGAGGCCGAGCGCTCCGAGCCAGGCGTTGGTGGGCGCCACGGCGGTGTCGAGCTTGCGCAAGGTGAAGGCCGGCATCACGGCGTGGGTCTGCGAACTGAGTGGCCCGAACACCTTGTCGCCGGCGACGAAGCCGGCGTCACGACTGTCGAGGACCTCGCCCACTCCGAGCGCCGGAATCACTCCACCGATCTGGGCGCCCCGGTGGAAACTGCCCTCGTTCAACGTGGTGCGAATGAAGGCGTCGATGCCCAACAGATCGACCGCCACCAACACCTGACCGTCCTCGAGCGGAGCCACGTCCTCTTCGAGGTATCGAAAGTTCGAGTCGTCGGGCCGACCGTCGGGTCGACTGACCAGCACCACTTTGCGATTCACGATGCCCATCACAAACCTCCGTCCACTCCGAGAATCTGACCGGTCACCCAACTGGAGGCCGGTGACACGAAATACAAGACCGCTTGACCGAGATCGTCGGGCGTACCCAAACGACGCATCGGCATGCGCAGAACCTTCTCCAGCTTCGGGAGATCGTCGTCCTGCAGGCGCATCGCCTTCATCATGATCTCGGTGGGCACCGCACCGGGCATGATGCAGTTCACACGGATGCGTGGACCCAGTTCCTTGGCGTAGGTGACGGTGAGCGAATTCACCGCGGCCTTGGCCGCGGCGTAGTGACCACTGCCCATCACCGTGTTCACGGCGGCCTTGGACGAGATGTTCACGATGCGGCCGCCGTCGCGCATCAATCGAGCCGCGGTGTTGGTGCAGACCCAGATCGACGTCAGGTTGAGGCGCATCGTCGCGTCCCACTCCGCGGGATCGAGTTGGGTGAGTGGAGCCTGAATGGGTGAACCACCGGCGTTGTTGATCCAGATGTCGAGGTGTCCGAACTCGGAGATGGCCGTCTGGGCCAATGCCTCGACCGCGGAGTTGTCGGTGACGTCGGTGGGCATGGCCACGGCGCGCCCACCTTTGGCACGAATGTCGGCGGCCACCCGCTCGACCTCGTCGGCTCGACGGGCCGCACACACCACCGCGGCTCCGGCATCGGCCAACGTGTGCGCGATCCCTTCCCCGATCCCTCGACCGGCTCCGGTCACCACGGCCACGTCGTCGGACAGATCGAACAGCCGACTGGTTGCTTCGTTCATCGCTTCCCCCTCGTTACGAACAAACGAAAGTTACCAGTAGTAAGTTAGGTGGGGAAGAGGTCTTTCGGGAGATGCACGCATGAAGCAGACTGACGTGATGGGCAAGACGTCGACCACCGCCTCCCGGCGCCCCGGCCGACCGGTGGGTGGCCAACTCGAGGTCGATCGCGAGCAGGTTCTGGACGCGGCCGAGCGGGTCATCGCCCGCGATGGCGCGGGTGCGTCGATCGAAGCGGTGGCTTTCGAGGCCGGCGTCACCAAGCCGATCGTCTACGACCGGGTGGGGGGTCGGGCCGATTTGGCCGATGCCCTCGCCGAACGTCTGGCTGACCGCATGGCCGCCGCCGCCGCGGCGGCTGTTCGGGTCGACACCACTCTCACCAAGGAATCCTTGCGGGGTTTCATCGAAGCCAGCCTGCTCGTCGTGGGTCGGCATCGGAATCTGTTTCTGTACGTCACCGGGGGCACCACGGAACAGACCGCCCTCGGGCGTCTCAAGTTGACCGAGCGCTCGACGACGCCGATGAGTTCGGCTCTCATCGCGTGGCGAACCGGGTTCGGACAGCCCACCGACGTGGCCGAGGCCTGGGCCTTTGGCATCGTGGGCATGCTGCAAATGGTGTCCATGTGGTGGCTCACGCAGGACCAACGCTCGGCGTCGGAGGTGGCTGAGCAGATCACCGACCTGTTGTGGCACGGTCTGCCCGGGAGTGGACGGGAGTCCTAAATTACGAGGGGTAGATAAGGGCACCGCCGGGGTGTTACTGTCGTCACAGGTTTGTTGGGGGGAACAGCATGGCCGCAGAAGACAACTACGAGGATCTCACCGAGTGCGCGCTCACTCCGGAACTCGAGCAGAAATTGGTGAATTCGCTCGGCGAATGCGTGTTCATGTGGGTGAACAGCAAAAACGAGCCCTTCGGCGTCGTGATGTCGTATTTGCCCAAGGACGGCAAGTTGTGGCTGACCGCAGCGGAGACCCGCAAGCGCATTCCGGCGTTGCGACGCAATCCGCGCTCGGCCATCTGCATCAACAGCACCGGGTCCAAGATGGGCGGTGGGAAGACCGTCACCTACAAGGGCAACTGCTTCATCCACGATGATCGGGCCACCAAGGACTGGTTCTACCCCGAGTTCGCGAATCGCCTGCGCCCCGACAGCCCCGCCGCCGCCGAGGCGTTTCGTAAGTTCCTCGATTCGCCGCATCGCGTGATCATGGAATTCATCCCGGACTACGCCCTCAGTTTCGATGCCACGCTCATGTGGGCGCGCTCGCCCGAGGCCGTGCAGTAACCGCAACCACCAACCGACACGAACGGAGACCACCATGTCGATGACCGAAGAAGTTCCCGCCCACCTCCAGGGCAACGGACGTCCCACGCAAGAAGAACTCACGCTCACCGATCTGAAGGTCGTCGGTCGCATTCCCGCCGAACTCGATGGTCGCTACTTGCGCAACGGCGCCAATCCGCTCACCGGCATGAGCGATCACCCGTTCTTCGGTGACGGCATGATCCACGGCGTGCGCCTGCGCGACGGCAAGGCCCAGTGGTATCGCAACCGGTACGTGCAGACGCCGTTCATCAAGGACCCGTCCATCGACATCCTCGATCCGAACGTGACCCTCGACATGACCTGCTCGAAGGCCAACACGCACATCGTCGGTCACGCGGGCAAGATCCTCGCCCTCGAAGAGGGTCACTTCCCGTACGTCCTCGACGGTGACCTCAACACCGTCGGACCGACCGATTACAACGGCGTGTTGAAGGGCCCGTTCACCGCGCACCCCAAGATCTGTCCGACGACGGGTGAGATGCTGGCCTTCGGTTACGCGCCGTTGCCGCCCTACCTCACGTACCTGCGCGTGGCGGCCGACGGGACACTGGCGCAGGTCGAGCCCATCACCGTCACCGGCCCCACGATGATGCACGACTTCAACATCACCGAGAACTACGTGATCTTCATGGATCTCCCGGCGGTGTTCAATCTGGATCTGGCCCTCGAGGGCAAGATGCCCATCGAGTGGAGCGATTCCTATCCGGCGCGCCTCGGCGTCATGCCGCGCAACGGCAACGATTCCCAGGTGAAGTGGTACGACATCAATCCCTGCTACGTCTTCCACCCGATGAACAGCTACGAGGACGGCGACAAGATCGTCCTCGACGTGGCGCGCTTCGAGCACATCTGGAAGAAGGACGCCATGGACTTCCCGTTGCCCCTGTTGTGGCGTTGGGTGATCGACACCCGCACCGGCAAGGTGACCGAGGAGCAGATCGACGATCGCTCGGGTGAGTTCCCGCGCGTGAACGACGCCGTCATCGGCAAGAAGCATCGCTTCGGATACGAGATGTCGATGGGCAACGCGGGCTTCGGCGAAGTCGATGCCGGAGCCATCTTGAAGTACGACCGTCAGACCGGGACGCGCACCTCGATCGAGTTGGGCAAGGGCCGGGTGTCGGGAGAAGCCGTGTTCGCGCCGGCCGCGGGGGCGACCGCCGAGGACGACGGCTATCTGATGACTTTCGTGTACGACGCCGCGTCGGACACGAGCGAGTACGTGATCTTCGACGCCAAGACCATGAGCGCCGATCCGATCGCAACCGTCCACCTGCCGCGCGTGCCCTTCGGGTTCCATGGCAGTTGGGTACCGGCCAACGTGGCCAACTGAAAACCGCCGCAACCGCGGCGACAATTGAGGGGGGAACATGAAACGATCCACGGGTTTGGGGACCTCGGGATCACGGCGGCGCCATCGTGCGCTGGCCGCGGTCATCGCGGGAAGTCTCTTCGTCGTCGCGTGCGGCGGCGGAGACGATGGTGAGTCGACCGAGGAACCGGCGACCACCGAGGCGCCCGCGACGAGCGACGCCCCGGCCGGCACCGAGGCGCCCGCGACGAGCGACGCCCCGGCCGAACTGCCGGCACCAACCGGTGAAGAGATGGTCATCGGCCTCGTGAACACCGAAGGCGGTGCGGGTGGCTTGGACTTCCCCGACATCCGTCGGTTCATGGAAGCGGCCATCGAGTACACGAACGCGCACGGGGGTCTCGGTAATCGCCCCGTGAAGTTGGAGTCGTGCGTCGTCAAGGGCAACCCCGAGACGTCACAGGCGTGCGCGCAGGAACTGGTGGGCAAGAACGTCGAGTTGATCCTGTTGGGTCTCGACCTCTTCCCGGACTACAAGACCTACGACGCCGCGGGCATCCCGGTGATCGGCGTGTTGCCGATCCTGCCGCCCGACTACACCGCCAATGCGCTGTTCCTGACCGGTGGTAACGCCACCTCGCAGGCCGCCTCGGCGGCTCTGGCCAAGGACTACTTCAACGCCACCAAGGTGGGCATCATCCATGCCGACAACGCCGGTGCGAACTCGACCGCCGCATCATTGGAGGCCGCGCTCGACATCGCCGGTATCGAATGGACCGCCGTCAAGGGTGGAGACAACGAGACCGACGCCGGTTTCCAGGGTCTCATGCGGCAGGCCAC
This sequence comes from Acidimicrobiales bacterium, assembly GCA_030833305.1. Lineage (GTDB taxonomy): Bacteria > Actinomycetota > Acidimicrobiia > Acidimicrobiales > Ilumatobacteraceae > Casp-actino8. Next base: position 9,500 of record JAURHL010000011.1, read on the forward strand.
CGAGGGCAACCCCGACGTACTGGTGTCGCTCTACTCCGATGCCGGCTGCATCGGCACGATGCGCGCCCGTGCGTCGCTCGGCATCACGATTCCGGTGATCACCACCAACATCTGCGCCGACAAGGACGTCATCGACGCCGTGGGTGACGATGCCACCGGTTGGTACTTCGCGGGCTTGGCCGAAGAAAAGGACACGCCGGAGCGCGCCGTTCTCAAGCGCACGTTGGCCCCGGTGATGGGCATTCCCGAGGAAGAAGTGACCGCAGCGTCGCTCGGCCTGGGTGGACTGGGTTACGTGTTGTGGATGTCGCTCATCGACTACGGGCAGAAGATGGTCGCCGAGGGAACCGATCTGACGGGCGAAAGCCTGTATTCGTTCCTGAAGTCGGCCGAGGGTCTCTACCTGTTCGGTGGAGTCACCCCCATCGCGTGCGGTTCGAACACCAGCTACCCCGCGGTGTGCTCGTTCGTGTTCCCCTTCGCCACCTACCTGGGTGACGGCAAGGTCGGACCGATCGCGGACCTCGAGGCAGTGACCGGATCCGATCTGGTCGACAGCAGCCCGTACCTGCCCTGACCGTGAACCCGCTGTCGAGCAATGGACACGACTGAGACGATCGTATGACCGACTATCTCTTCTACCTGTTGCTCGGCAGCGGGGCCGGGGCCATCATCGCGGCCCTCGGCCTCGGCATGGTGGTGACGTATCAGGGTTCCGGCGTCGTCAACTTCGCCGCCGGCTCCATGGCGATGTGGGGCACGTACGTCTACGCGGAATTGCGCAACGGTGCGTACGTGTTCCCCATCCCGGGCCTACCCGACCGCTATCACTTCGGCGAGGACGTTGGCTTTCGTTGGGCCATGATCCTGGCGTTGCTCACGGCGGCCTTGCTCGGTCTCGTCGTGTACGCCTTGGTCTTCAAACCGCTGCGGCAAGCACCGGCCCTGGCCAAGGTGGTGGCCAGCGTCGGTCTCATCATCGTTTTCATCACTCTCGTCGAGAAGCGATTCGAGGGTCTGACGGCCATGAGAGTGGCGCCCATCCTGCCGCGCGAACCGGTCACCATCACGGGCAATCTCACCGTGCCCCGTGACGGCTTGTGGTTGTTGGCCGTCGTCATCGCATTGGCCGGTGCGTTGTGGATGGCCAGCAAGTTCTTGCGCATCGGTCTGGCCACGCGGGCCTCGGCCGAGAACGAAAAGGGAGCCGTTCTCCTCGGGTACTCGCCCGACTTCCTGGCCTCGCTCGGCTGGGTGGTGTCGACGGTCGTGGCCACTTTCGTCGCGATCCTCGCGGCGCCGCAAGTGCAGTTGAACCCCACCATCTTCACCTTGGCCTTCCTCATCCCGGCGCTGGGCTCGGCCCTCATCGGAAAGTTCCAGAACTATTGGCCCACGCTCATCACCGGTGTCCTCATCGGTATGGGTCAATCCATCTGCACCAAACTGCAGAACGAGATCAGTTGGTTCCCCGAGTACGGAGCCCGCGAGGGCATTCCCTTCCTCGTCATCATCGTCACCATGGTGGTGCTCGGCGAACGCCTCCCCGAACGTGGCGCGGTGAGCAATTGGAAACTTCCGTCCGTTCCCCAGGCCAACGTCACCGTCGTCTCGGTCACGATTCCCATCGTCCTCGCCGTCATCGGTCTCTTCGCCTTCGGTCCGTTGTGGCGCGCGGCGTTGATGACCACCGTGATCGCGTCGGTGTTGGCGCTGTCATTGGTGGTCCTCACCGGTTTCGGGGGTCAGACCTCACTGGCGCAGATGGCCTTCGCCGGCGTGGCCGGCTTCGCGTTGTCGAAACTGGCGATGCGATACGACATCCCCTTCCCCATCGCTCCGTTGCTCGCCGCCTTCGGCGCGATGCTCTTCGGTTTGCTGGTGGGCTTCCCCGCTCTCCGGGTGCGCAGCACGAACCTCGCCATCATCACCCTCGCCGGTGGTGTCACCATCGCCGAGTTCGTCTTCAAGAATCCCGCCGTCATCGGCGACATCGAATCGGGGGGAGCCAAGATCCCCAATCCGAAGTTGGGATCGTGGGATTTCGGTCTGGTCTTCGGCGACAAGGTGTCGCGACCGATCTTCGGTGTCTTCCTCGTGGTGATCCTGGTTTTGCTGTGCATCGCGGTGGCGAACATTCGACGCGCCGGTTCGGGGCGCGTGATGCTCGCGGTGCGGGGCAACGAACGTGCCGCCGCCGCCATCGGCATCAACGTCACGAACGTGAAGATGACGATGTTCGCGTTCTCGTCGTTCATCGCCGGTGTCGGCGGAACTCTCATCGCGTACCGATTCGGCTCGGTGTCCGACCTCTCGTACGGGGTCATGGCATCGCTGACGGCCCTGTCGGTCGCGTATCTGGGCGGCATCACGAGCGTCAGCGGTGCCGTCACCGCGGGGGTCACGGCCACGGCCGGCGTGATGTTCTACGGCATGAATCAGGTCATCGGCGGACTGGGCCGTTGGGAAGCTCTCATCGGTGGCGTGCTGTTGATCTTCACCGCGATCACCAATCCCGAGGGAATCGCCGGTGGTATTCGTCTGCAGGTGGCGCAGAAGCGACGCGAGAAGGAATTGGCGAAGCTCGCCGCGGCGACCTGACACCTTCACGAACTCCAGAGCGTTTCTTCATCGATCACAGAGAGTCGATCACCTTTGGTCGCTCGGCCGTTCAGTAGGGTCTTTCCGACGGCACACCGTGTCGAACAAGGAGCAATCATGAAGAAGTTCATCGGAATCGCCGCGTCTCTCGTGGCCGTGGCCGGACTCGCCGCCTGCGGTGGCGACGACGGTGGCAGCGGAGACGTCGACCGCGATGCGTTGATCGCGCTCATCAATGAAGACGGCGACATGACCCAAGAGATGGCCGAGTGCATCGCCGACGCCACCATCGCCAGCCTCGACGCCGAGGACATGAAGGCGATCATGGATGGCGGCGACCCGAGCCCCGAGGGCGAAGCGGCCTTCATGGAGGCCGTCCAGCCCTGCATCGAAGCCGAACTCGGCAGCTGAGATCAGACCGTGGTGACGGTGGGTGATCCTGCCGTCACCACGAAGGTCTTCCAGGTGGTGACCGCCGAACCCTCGACGAGAGCGTTGTCGACGATCCGATAATCAGCGGTCCACGACGTCGCATCGACGGTGTGCAACGTGTACCCCCGATGAGTGACCTCGGCGTCGATGATGTTGGGTAGAGCAACCAACAGCGCTTCGGTGGAGGCGTCGATGTTGCCGCTCGACGAGATCGAGGTGGTGACGAATTCGATTCCCCGTGACGTCGTCGGATCGGCGGTGGTCGTGAGTTGTCCGACGCCGGCCAGATGGATGTCTCCCGTGAGGACGATCAGGTTGTCGGCCGAGGCGACGGATTCCAGTAACCGATCGCGAGACGGTGCGTAGCCGTCCCATTGGTCGTAGTTGAGCACCGCTGCCCCGAGGCGGATGTCGGTCATCACCGTTTGGTTGGCCACGACGTTCCAGATCGCCGACCCCCCGATGTTCTCGGCGACCCAAGTCTCCTGCTCGGGGCCGAGCATCGAACGATTCGGATCCCCGGCTTCGTCGCACGCCGGTGTCACCTGCAGCACCGCGTCACCACACGCTTGGTCATCGCGATACTGCCGACCATCGACGACCAGCATGTTCAGAAGTCCACCCCAGGTGACGCGCCGGTGGATGCTGAGGTTCTCGTCGACCGGTGGATCCAAGCGAACCGGCATGTGTTCCCACCACGCTTGGTACGCCGCGGCTCTCCGTGCGACGAAGCCGTCGGTGTCGGCAACGTCCTGGGGGGTCAGCGAGGCGTAGTTGTTCTCGACCTCGTGATCGTCCCAGGTGACCACCCACGGGCAGGCCGCATGTGCATTTTGCAACAGAGGGTCGCTTCGATACAGGGCATAGCGGTTGCGATACGCCACCAAGTCGGTGATCTCGTCGCTGTCGTGCAATCGAACGGTGTCGGCACCCAACGTTCCGATGCCGCCCTCGTAGATGTAGTCACCGAGGAAAACCACCAGATCGGGGGATTGCTTCACCATGTCGTCGTACGCGGTGTAGAAACCGTCGGTGTAGTTCTGACAGGACGCGGTCGCGATGCGCACGGGCTCCGTCGACGACGCATCCGGTGCCAAGCGCGTGGCACCCACCGGACTGGTGAACTGCCCCACCCGAAAACGGTAGTAGGCGACGACACCAGCTGGCGGTGACACGTCGACGTGGATGCTGTGACCGTAACGAGCCGACGCGATGGTGTCCCCGGAACTCACGATGTCGGTGAACTCGGCGTCGGACGCCAACTCCCACCGCACCGGAACCTCTTCCTCGAGGACTCCTCCGCCGTTCGACGGATCGGGCGCGAGACGTGTCCAGATGATGACCGACGTGGTGGAGGGGTCACCGGAGGCGACACCCAGAGTGAACGGGTCCACGTCGAAGGGAGCCGGAGCCAAGGTGGAGGACGTGGTCGGCACTTCGGGAGACGTCGTCGGTGTCGGTGACACGGTGTCACCCGACGCCCCGTCGTCCGACTTCGAACAAGCCGCCACGACGACCGAGGCACCCAGAGCGAGGAAGAGACGACGGGAAATCGGTGAGCTCATGACCGAATCTTGTCAGACGCGTGGACCCCTCCGTGACGGCCACGTCTCGCGAGGGGTCTCATGGCCCATCGTTCCTCAAGTCCGACCACCGCACCATCTCCATCGGGGGCCGAGGTCCGCTCACCCCTCGGACGGGAGGAAGTCGATGAGGGTCAATTGGTGGTGGATGGCCTTTGGTTTGGTCGCGTGTGGTGGAACCACCGGTGCGATCACGGGTGAACCGATGGTGGAGGTCGAACGAAGGGTCGATCCTCCCGTCGTGGTGGCCACCACGGTCACCGACTCTCGGCCCGTTTCCTCCGACGACGTCGTGTCGGCCTTCGATCGGTTGATGACGGTTCGCCGCGAGTGCGGCCGACGACCCGGGACGTGTCCCGTGGACGAATTGGCCGTCGTCGGTTCCCGCATTCACACGGAGTTGGTGGATCTGATGACCATGCGCGCCGCGGCGGGAATCACCGCATCGTCACGGGGCTCATCGAGGTACCGCATCGATGACGTTCGTATCGAGGGTGACACGGCCACCATCGACATCTGTCTGACCGACGACACCGTCATGGTGATGGACGGTTCCGTCTTCGACGAATCGATCCTGAGCGCGACGATGCAATGGACCATGTCGCTCACCGAGACGGGCTGGAAGTGGAGTGCATGGCGGTTCGTCTCCGTGACGCGGGAGGAGGATCTGTGCGCGTTCACCGGCTGATCTCGTTGGCGTTGTTGCTGGCACTTCTCGGACTGTTCATTGGCGACGTGCATCGCCAGGCCCTGGCGGCGGACACGTCGGGCGGTTCGTCCGACGGCGTCATCTGGTCCGGAGTGCAATCCGGCTCTCCCCCGACGTCGGGCTCGTCGGGCGGATCGACCTGCACCTGGACCCTCATGGTCACCTACGACGCGAACATCGGACACACCACCAATATCTCGCGCGTTGTCGACGGGATCAGGTACGACCTCTACGAGCGGCGATGCGGATCGACCTATGCGAGCATCTGGATCCCGCGACTCGCACCGAGTCAGGTGGCGCGCAGTGCGGCGTTGCTCGTGCGGGGGCGCCTTCCCGCGCCGTCGGCGTCGTTCGCTCCGTCACCGACATCGATGGTGGTGAAGTCACCCGTTTGGTTCTGGGTCGATCCGTCATGGTGGACGCCCGTGACGGCCACGGCGTGGATTCCCACCGTGTTCGGGCCGTTGTGGGCCCGCACCACGGCGACACCCGTGCGACTCACGTTCTTCACGCAGGACGACGGCACGCCCACCGGTGGCGATGTGGGTTTCGCCGAATGCCTCGGACCAGGGTGGCGGTGGGACGTGTCGATGGGCGACGAGGCGAACTCGCCGTGCATGTACACCTTTCGACATGCGTCGACCTCGCGATCGTCGGGTTCGTTCGTGGGTGTGATCGGCGTCGAGTGGCGCATCAGTTGGACGTCCAGCACCGGTGCGGGCGGAACCTTGCCGTCGTACACGACCGGTTCGTTCGTGGTGAATCGCGTGGCCGAACTTCAGGCCTTGGTTGGTTGAGCCCGTGGTGCGCGTTGCGACCACAACACTCCGACGATCACCAACGAGGCCCCCATCAACTGCACCGGCTTCAACGACTCGTTCAGGATCAACACCACCCAGATCAAGGTGAGCACCGGCTCGGTCGTGGCCACCAAGGCCGCCGATGACGGCCCGAGTCGTCGAACGCCGAGGAAGAACGCCATGCTGGCCAACACGGTGCTGATGGCCGCCAAACCGATGGCCGATCCGATTCCTCCGGCGCTACTCGGCGCGTCGAAGGGCCACGAGAAAGCCGCGGCCACGACCGCGAAGGCCAATGAACCGGTGAGACTCCATGCCGAGGCCACCAGACCGTCTCCCCCATCGGTGACCAATCGTTCGCTGTAGATGACGTACGCGGCGTAGGTGAGGGCGTTGCCGAGCGTGAAGAGCAAGCCGGCCACGGTCGCCCCACCGGCGCCGTCCAACACCTCGGGCACCGTCAGTGCGATGCCGACCAGGGTGATGAGCACGGCGATCCACACATGTCGTCCGGCTGGTCGGCCGAGCAACGTCGCCCCGACGGCCACCATCGCCGGATAGGTGTAGATGATGACGATGTAGAGGGCGCCGGGTAGTTGGTCGAGACCGGCGAAGGCCAGCCACGCGACTCCGCCGAACAGGACACCAGCGGTGAATCGGGGGAGCCACGCCACCGAGAACGGCCCCGGCCCTCCGAATCGTGCTCGGATCAGCACGACGACCCAAGCGAGAGGGACGGCCAGGAGGAAGCGCCACACCAACACGTCGACGGCGTCCATTTCCTCCAGGACGTTCTTGCCGAAGATCGTGAACATCGAATACGCGGTGGCGCTCAGCACCATCCATGCGATTCCAATTCTTTTGGCTTGTTCCTCGAGACGCGACACGAGAACGAGACGCTAGAGGATCGAATCCCTCAGGGCATCGACACGTCACCGGCGAACTCGGCCACGTGTCGCAGCAACAGGTCCTCGAGAGCGCTGGCGGTCATCGGACGCGCGTACAGGTGCCCTTGGTGCGTGGTGCATCCGAGGGCCAGCAACGCGTCGGCCTGTGATCCGGTCTCGACACCATCGGCGGACACGGCCAATCCGAGATCACGGGCCAGTTGCACCATGGCGCGCACGACCGCACGATCGTTCGGATGAGACGTGAGGGCATCGACGTGCTGTCGATCGACGCGAATCTCGTCGAGAGGCAACATACGAATCATCGACAACGAGGCCCCTCCACGACCCGCGTCCTCCAGACACACCCGCGCACCCGAACGTCGCATCTCGGTGAGCACGCCGGCGGCCCCCGCGATGTCACCCAACACCGCCGCCTCGTACACATCGAGGGTCAACATGGTCGGGTCGATGCCGGTGAAGTACGACTGCACCTGACCATCGCGCCACGCGCGTGGCGTGCAGCGATGTGGCAGGTTGACGCGGAACCGGAAGCCCGCGGGAAGGCCGAGAGCGCTCAGTCGACGGATCACCGGTCGGGCCTGTTGCATGACGACGCTCGTCAGGCGTTCGAGCGTGCCAGCGTCCTCGGCCATCGTGAGCATCTCGGCGGCATTGGCGATCGTCCCGTCACGCTTCAACCAGCGGGCGAGGATTTCGGCGCCGATCAGGCGTCCGGTGCTGGCATCGAACTCGGGTTGGAAGAAGGGCACGACGTCGCCGGCATCGATGGATCGGCGCAAGGCACGCTCCTCGAGGGAGCGACGTTGCATGTCGGCGCGCACCTCGGGTGTGAAGATCTCGATGCGGTCACGTCCGCCATCCTTGGCTCGGTGCAAAGCCGCGTTGGCGAAGCCGATCATCGAACTAGGGGTGTCGTCGATCTCGGGACCGATGGCGATGCCGACACTGGCCGAGACGCGGACCAAACGACCGACCAACTCCAGTGGTTCACCGATCGAGCGCGTGAGTCGCTGGGCGACGGCCATGACCCGGTCCAGGTCGGTGGCATCATCCATGACCACGACGAACTCGTCACCGCCGAGGCGACCGGCGGTGCAGCCGTCGGGGAGAACCGCGTTGATACGACGTCCCATCACGTGCAGTAATTGATCCCCGGCGCCGTGACCGAGTGAGTCGTTGATGCTCTTGAAGCGATCGATGTCCATGAACATCACCGCGATGGGTCCGGTGACCTCACTCAGAATCCGTTCGAGTCGCCCGGTCAGTCCACCGCGGTTGAGGAGCCCGGTCATGGCGTCATGGGTGGCCACGTGGGCGAGTTCGGCATGAGCCGCCGAGATACGGGAATGCTCGGTCTCGAGGTGGCCGACCCGGATCAAAGCCTGCCGGTGGCGGCGGTTCACATGAAGGAGCGAACCGAGGGCGAGGAGAACCCCGAGAGTCAGGACCACGGTGAGCACGCGAGATTGTCGGCCCGCCAGCGGTCGTCCTTGACAGATTTGTTCGCGCCCACGGGGACCTACTCGGGACAAATGTTTAGTCAATGTGACTAAGGAAACAACATGTGTCGGTTGTTCGACGCGGACTTAGCCCCTATCTTGATACACACTGACGCAGGATCCTCCACCCCCCGGGGGATTCGGCGTCAGTCCAGATCTCAACACACCCGGGTACCCCACCCACGACAACAGGAGACACCCCATGGCCAAGGCAGTCGGAATCGACCTCGGAACCACCAACTCGGTCGTCGCCGTCCTCGAGGCGGGAGACCCGGTGGTCATCCCCAACTCCGAAGGTGCCCGTACCACCCCGTCGGTGGTGGCGTTCAGCAAGGCCGGCGAGGTGCTCGTCGGCGAGGTGGCCAAGCGCCAGGCCATCACCAACCCCGACCGCACCTTCCGCTCGATCAAGCGCCACATGGGCGAGGGTTGGAAGAGCGACGACATCGACGGCAAGAAGTACACCCCCCAGGAGATCAGTGCCCGCACGCTCATGAAGTTGAAGCGCGACGCCGAGGCCTACCTCGGCGACACGGTCACCCAGGCGGTCATCACCGTTCCGGCGTACTTCGACGACGCGCAGCGCACGGCCACCAAGGAGGCCGGTCAGATCGCCGGACTCGAGGTGTTGCGCATCATCAACGAGCCCACCGCGGCCGCTCTCGCCTACGGACTCGACAAGGGTTCCGAGGACGAGACCGTGTTGGTGTTCGACCTCGGTGGCGGAACCTTCGACGTGTCGGTGCTGGAGATCGGCGACGGCGTGTTCGAGGTGAAGAGCACGCACGGCGACACGGTGCTCGGTGGTGACGACTGGGACCAGCGCATCATCGACTGGTTGGTCGCCCAGTTCAAGAGCGCGCACGGCGTCGACCTGGCCAACGATCGCATGGCCACCCAGCGCCTGAAGGAAGCCGCCGAAAAGGCCAAGATCGAACTCAGCCAGGTGCAGCAGACGCAGATCAACCTGCCCTTCATCACCGCCACCCCCGAGGGCCCGTTGCATCTCGACGAGACGCTCACCCGTTCGAAGTTCCAGGAGATGACCGCCGACCTCATCGAGCGTTGTCGCATCCCGTTCGAGCAGGCCATCAAGGACGCCGGTCTGACCAAGGGTCAGATCAACCACGTCATTCTCGTCGGTGGTTCCACGCGCATGCCCGCCGTGCAGGATCTGGTGCAGTCGCTCACCGGCAAGGAGCCGAACAAGAGCGTCAACCCCGACGAAGTGGTGGCCATCGGGGCCGCGGTTCAGGCCGGCGTGTTGAAGGGCGACGTGAAGGACGTTCTGTTGCTCGACGTGACGCCGTTGTCCCTCGGCATCGAGACCAAGGGTGGCGTCATGACCAAGCTCATCGAGCGCAACACCACCATCCCCACGAAGCGCACCGAGGTGTTCACCACGGCCGAGGACATGCAGCCGTCGGTCGAGATCCACGTGTTGCAGGGCGAGCGCGAGATGGCGTCGTACAACAAGACCCTGGGCAAGTTCCAGCTGGTCGACTTGCCACCGGCTCCGCGCGGCGTGCCGCAGATCGAGGTCACCTTCGACATCGACGCCAACGGCATCGTGCACGTGTCGGCCAAGGACCGCGCCACCAACAAAGAGCAGTCGATGACCATCAGCGGTCAGAGCACGCTCTCCAAGGACGACATCAACCAGATGGTGAAGGACGCCGAGGCTCATGCCGAGGAGGACCGCCAGCGTCGTGAGGAGGCCGAGGTCCGCAACAACGCCGATTCGTTGGTGTACCAAACCGAGAAGGTGTTGCGCGAGCAAGGCGACAAGGTGTCGGCCGAGGAGAAGGCCGCCGTCGAGGAACCGTTGGCCGGCCTGAAGAAGGCCCTCGAGAGCAACGACACCGCCAGCATCAAGGCGGCCACCGAGGCTCTGATGTCGGCCAGCCAGGCCTTCAGCCAGAAGTTGTACGAAGCCGCGGCCCGCGACGCGAACGCCGCCGGCACGTCGGCCTCGGGTCAGAGTGCCCCGAACGATGACGAGATCGTCGACGCCGAAATCGTCGACGGCGACAACTGAGTCCCGACATGTCCGAGGACACGACCGAACCGACCGAGGTCGAGAGTGCGAGCGACGACGTCGTCGTGACCACGCACGACCAACCATCGGAGATCGATCTGCTCGCGGCGGAACGCGACCAATATCTCGAATTGGCACAGCGTGTGCAGGCCGACTTCGAGAACTATCGCAAGCGTGTGAGTGCCCAGACCGCCGACGACGTGGACCGGGCCACCGGTCGCATCGCCGAGGCCTTGCTCCCCGTGCTCGATGCCTGTGAGGCGGCCTTCGTGGCCCATCCCGCCGAGATCGAACCGCTGTTCAACCTCTTGCTGGGTGAATTGAAGAAGCAAGGCCTCGAAGCCATGAATCTTCACGGTCAGCCCTTCGACCCGGCGTTGGCCGAAGCGGTGTTGCAAGAACCCGCCGATGGCGACGGGGATGGCACCACCGTGGTGATCGACGTGTTGCGCAGCGGGTACACCTGGAAGGGTCGCGTACTGCGGGCGGCGTTGGTGAAGGTCAAGGGCTGAGGACCGTCACGTCATGACCGCGCAACGCGAGTGGTACGAGAAGGACTATTACGCGGTGCTCGGTGTCGCTCAGGATGCGGCGCCCAAGGAGATCACGAAGGCTTATCGCAAACTCGCTCGCGAGAATCACCCCGACGCCAAACCCGGCGACGCGGCGGCCGAGGAACGCTTCAAGGAGATATCCACCGCCTACGACGTGCTCAGCGACGAGACCAAGCGCAAGGAGTACGACGAGGTGCGCCGCCTCGGTCCGATGGCCGGTGGTATGGGGGGCATGCGCTTCAACACCGGCGGTGGCGACGGATCGATCGACGACCTGTTGCGGATGTTCGGCGGTGGACGCGGTCGCTCCGGTGGTGGAGTCGGCCCTCGACGAGGGAGCGACCTCGAAGCCACGTTGGGTCTCGAGTTCAGCGAAGCGGCCCACGGTGTGACCACGTCGGTGCATCTGACGAGTGATGCGCGGTGCGAAACGTGCAGTGGCAGTGGGGCCCGACCCGGAACGACGGCCAAGACGTGCGGTCAATGTGGTGGTCGGGGTCAAGTCGACGACAATCAGGGCTTCTTCTCGTTCGCGTCGCCCTGTGGGCGGTGCGCGGGGACGGGAAGCATCATCGAGACACCCTGCGGCGTCTGTCGTGGTTCCGGCATCGAGAAGCGCAACCGCGAGGTGAAGGTGCGCGTGCCGGCCGGTGTCGCCGACGGTCAACGCATTCGTCTGCCGGGTAAGGGGACCCCCGGTCGCAACGGAGGTCCGGCGGGCGATCTGTTCATCATCTGCCGCGTGGGGACGCACCGCGTGTTCGGTCGCGACGGCGAGAACCTCACGGTGAAGGTGCCGATCACGTTCGCCGAGGCCGCTCTGGGCGCCGACATCCAGGTGCCCACGTTGTCCGGCGAACGCGTGACCTTGCGCGTGAAGCCCGGAACCCAAAGCGGTACCCGTCATCGCGTGAAAGGTCGGGGCATCGAAACGGCGAAGCACCACGGCGATCTGATCGTCACCGTGGACGTGGTGGTGCCGGTGGAACTCGATGATCAGCAACGCGCGGCCGTCGAAGCTCTCGCCTCGGCCACCACCGACTCGCCTCGGAACCACCTCTTCATGGGGGAGACGTCATGAACAATTCGAACGATCGCGCCGTGTACGTGATTTCCGTGGCGGCCCAACTGGCGGGCATGCACCCGCAGACGTTGCGCATCTACGAGCGCCGCGGACTTCTGCAACCGGCACGAACCCAGGGTGGCAACCGTCGGTACAGCGACATCGACATCGCGCGCCTGAAGCGCATCGCCGAACTCACCGCCGAAGGCATGAACGTGGAGGGCATCCGACGCGTGATGGCCCTGGAGGCCGAGGTGGAACGATTGCGCGACGAGGTGGACCGACTGCGATTGCTGGCCGCGCACGCCATCAACGAACATGAGCGCCGCGGCCACGGCGACATCGTCCCGCTCCGGCAAGGGGTGGCGGTGTTCGGACAGGTTCCCAGTGTGCTTCGTCGGGACCACAGGAACTGAGATGAGCACGGTTCCCGATTATCAGCCCTACGTGGCGGGACCGTTTCGTTGGCGTTTGGCCCTGCGTCCACTCGACCTGTCCGACTGGATCCAGATCGGTGACGATTACGACCACGAGATGGACGCCAAGGCCGTCGTGTTGCGCGATCATCACGACACGGTCGTGGCCGTCGTCGATGGCATCGAGGAAGAAGCCGCCGAAGTGTTGCGCCACGTGGCCGATCACCTGTGCGCCACACGTCCGGAGTGGTTCGTGCGCGAGGCTGACGAGATCGTCAACATCCATCGGAACGAACGTTGGCCGTTGACCCCCTCTTCGACCGGCGAATGGATGCTCCATCCCCTCGACATCGCGGGTCGACTGGTGCAAGAGGACCTGGCGTTGTTGGTGAGTCGGGACGGTCGCCTGGTTTTCGGCGGGGGTGCGGTGTGTTTCCCGAATCGCTGGGATCTGTCGTCCAAGTTGGGACTGACCATGACCGAGGTGCACGCCCCGGTCGACCGCTTGAACGAACAGTTGCGGGATCCGATCGATGCGTTCTTCGGACGCCTATCGGCGGACAAACCGTTCTGGCGCCTGGGGTGGGGCGTGCTCGACACCGACGATCCGTATCAACCGATGGACGGAACGGCCTCGACACCGCCGCCGTTGCCCGCCGTGGGAGATCCGACCACCGGCGACCGACTGTTCCTGCGGGTCGAGCGCGAGACATTGCGTCGATTCCCCGAGACGGACTGTGTTCTCTTCACGATCCGCACGTACATCCGTCCTCTTTCGCATCTGGTCGAGCGTCCCGAGGATGCCGGACGATTGGCTGATGCATTGAGCCAGATTCCCGACGATGTTCGGGATTACAAGCGGACCACCGAACTCACCGATGCCGCGGTGCATTGGTTGAGCGAAGTGGCCGGACCACAAGCACATTCCCCCGGAGGTCGTTGACATGGCACTCAACCCGAAGAACTGGACCCACAAGACGCAAGAGGCCGTGTCGGTCGCCATCGACCAGGCCAAGGCGTTGTCGAATCCCGAACTCACCGGCGATCACGTGATGGCCGCCCTCATGCGCCAGGAGGACACCATCACGCCGGCGGTTCTCGCCAAGTTGGGCCTGGCGCCGTTGATGATCCGCAACCAGGCCGACGAGCGGGTGGCCAAGTTGCCCAAGGCCTACGGTGGCGACGAGCCGCGCATGAATCGCGAGCTCAACAACATCTTCGAGATGGCCGAGCGTTATCAGAAGGATCTGAAGGACGATTACC
>JAURHL010000120.1 GCA_030833305.1 Acidimicrobiales bacterium
CGATGAAGTCGAGGTGTGCCCGTTCACCACCGAGGTCGGGAACGTCGAGCGAGTAGACGAAGTTCGTCCGGAAGTAGTTCTGCAGATCGATGGCGGCTCGATACCCGGAATCCGAACCGGCCGTGATGTCGCGGGCCAGATCGCCCAACTCGTTCATTTCCTCGTTGTCGGGAACGTCGAGGTATTTGGACGAAGGTGGAGACAATGACGTCAGGAACTCCAGCAGAGGAGTGGCCGGATCGCTCACCCCCGACACGATGGTGTACGAATCCGACGGACCGAGTTCTTCGCCGTTCACCAGCAGCGTTCCCGATTCGAGGGCGTAATACAGGCTGCGCGACGCGGCCCGCAGTTCCGAGGCCTCGTACGCGGCCGGCGCCATTGTGCCGCGCAGATTCTCGATCGTGAAGGTCTGGGTCACCGTCCACGTCGAGCTCGTATCGAAGCTTCCCCCCAGCCGACCTCCCGCCATGTCCAGCTCGTCCTCGGCGATTCCCGACGTCGACCCGTCGAACTCGGCGAGCGAGGTGAGCTTCCAATAGGAGGGTCGATCGGCGGTGACGGTGAAGAGCACGGTGTCCGAGCGATCCCCGAGCTGGCCCCGAATGTCGACCAACGGCTCGACGATGCGTCCGCGGTCTGTATCGCGCCCGAACAATGGCTCGGACTCGGCGCCGGGAATCCGCGGTCCGACCCACGCGGCCAGCATGGCGACGACCACCGCCGTGGCAGCGGTCGCCGCCGACGCTCGGGTTCGTTGTCCGGCCGTGGTGCGATCCATGGGGGAGTCCTGGCGTCGCAGGTGGGCCACCGCGACGATCGCCGTGACCAGCCAAACGGTGGTGACGAGCAACCGGTGGCGATCTTCGCCGACGATGGAGACCACGGCGAAGACCACCGAGGACGGAACCAATGCTTCGCCACGACCGGCGGCACGGAACGCGAAGGCATCGGCGAGTATCGCGGTCATGCCGACGGAGAATCCGGCCACCAATCCGAATCCGGTGGCGAATTCGAGTGGCGGCTTGACATCGCCCAGCAACTCGGACGAATCACCGATTCGGGTGGAGATCGCCGACCACGTTCGCCCGAGGGGAATGCCGTACCAGAGGGTGTCGCGAACGTGCATCCACGTATTGAGCACGTACACGAACACGATCTGAATCATGATCGAGACCGAAGTCGGGATCGGTCGTTGGCGCATCAGGAATGCGATCAGATGCGCGAGCACCGCCACACTCACCAGCGGTGTCAGGTACTCCCAGTATTCGAAGACCCGCGAGAACGAGACCGCGAGAGCGACCGAGGTGCCACCCAGCACGGCGGTGGCGAGTGGGCGCGAACCCGGTGCGATGCGTGGCCACTCGCTGGACATGTCAGTTCCCGCGATTCGCCATGCGCACGAAGTCGGGCCAACGTCGTTCGAAATCGTCGAGGCTCGGACACGACACCGACAGCCAACCTCGAGGGACCGTCACCTCGATCGGCTCGCAGGCGATGACGACGCCCGCGCCCGACGTGGGGGTGAGTGATCGGAGAATCGACGAGATGGACGCGTCGACCCTTCCCGTCAGAACGATGCGTGCGAGCACGGCGGTCGGGTCGGGGGAGTCCGAGGCCTCCGGAGTGGGATGGTCGTGGGGCGTGGCGAGCGCGAGAGCATCGAGGGCGCTCAGCGGATCGCCGGCGTCGGTGGTCGAATCACCGATGCACAGGATCGGTCGAACATCCGCGTTCGGGACGACGTCGACCAACGAGGCGGCGATGCGCATGGAGACCTCGAACGTCTGATCCCGATGCCGATCGCGGTGATCGTCGACGATGACCTGGAGCACCACGTTGCTGTCGGGCTCGTACTCGTTCACGAGGAGCGAGTCACGCTTGGCGCTGGCCTTCCAATTCACGCGACGGACGTCATCGCCGCGTTGGTACGCGCGAATCCCTCGAAAGTCGCGGTCGGTCGGTGCCAGGCTTCGAGCGCGCCGCAACTCCTCGATCAGCAGACCCTCGGTCGAACGAAGCGAGGGAGCGATGGTCGGAACCCGCCGGGGATGCACCAGGACCCGGTGTCGCAGATCCACCAGCAACATCCGGCGTGCCAGGGCCAACGGGTCCTCGAGGGCGAACCGGGTCGGCCCGATGACCAACGAACCTCGTTCGCGGGCCTCGATGTCGATGGAGAGTCGGCGGCGCTCACCGTGGCGTGACGCGGGGATCGGAGTGCGAGCCACGACTCGTCCGTCCACGAACTGGCTGAGGTGAAAGGCCGGTGAGCGGCGACGAGAGACCACATCGAGTTCGATGTGGATTCGCTCGCCCTCGCGAGGGTGGAGGGGAGTGGTCGAACAGCGCAACTCCGGCAGTGCCGCGGGTCGTCGCACGATCGCCACGGACAGGATCGTCGCCACGATCATGCCGGTACCGAGAACGAACAATTCGGACAGACCGAACAGTCGAGCCGAGAGCAACGTCAGTGACCCGAGGAGCAGCGACGTCCGGGCCGCGCGGGTCGGCATGCTCAGCGTCCCGAGGGCGCCGCGACCGAGGCGAGAATCTCGCCGATGATGTCGGTGGCCCCGAACCCGCGGGCCACTGCCTCGTGTCGAATCATCACGCGGTGCGCCAACACGGGCTCCGCCAGTTCCTTCACGTCGTCGGGGGTGGCGTAGTCCCGCCCCCGAGCGGCGGCCAAGGCCCTCACGGCGCGGGCCAATTGAACCGAGGCCCTCGGCGACAATCCCAACGCGAGTCCGGGATGTCGACGACTCGCGTGCGCCAAATCGACGATGTACTCGCGCAGCGAATCCACCATGCGGACCTGCTCGGTGGCCTCGATCATCATCACGACCTGCTCGGCATCGATCACCGGCTCGAGTCGGACCTCTCTCACCGAGGTGTCGTCGAGGATTTCGAATTCGGACCGCCGATCGGGGTACCCGATGGAGACCCGCATGATGAAGCGGTCGAGTTGGCTCTCGGGGAGTTGGTACGTGCCCTCGTGTTCGACCGGGTTCTGGGTGGCGATCACGAAAAAGGGACGAGGGAGGCCGCGCGTGGTTCCGTCGGACGTGACCTGGCGCTCCTCCATGGCCTCGAGGAGTGCCGATTGGGTCTTGGGTGAGGCCCGATTGATCTCGTCGGCGAGAACGATGTTGGCGAAGATCGGTCCCGGTTGGAAGTCGAAACACTCGCGCTCACGACTCCACATGGATCCCCCCACCACGTCGGAGGGCAAGAGATCGGGAGTGAACTGGATGCGTTGCCAACTGCAGTTCACCGATGTCGCGAGCGCCTTGGCGAGGCTGGTCTTGCCCACCCCGGGGACGTCCTCGATCAGGAGATGTCCGTCGGCCAACAGAGCGACGACGGCGAGCTCGATCACCGATCGTTTCCCGCGTAGGACGGTGCCCACGTTGTCGACGATCGAGTCGAACATTCCGGCGAACGATCGGGAGGGGGTCGCGTTCATCCCCGACACGCTAGACGCTGGGGTCGTATCGCCTCGGGCGGCCCGCTCTCCGAATACCGTGACCTCATGCAGGAGAACGTCGGGGTGCTCGCTGTCGATATCGGCGGCACGAAACTGGCCGCCGCGGTGGTGGCGCGTGACGGCACGATCGTGCGACGGGACCGCATCCCCACGCCCCAACGTGATCCGTGGAGTGTTCTGACGACGCTGATGCGCCGCGTTCAGGCGGCCACATCCGAATTGGAACTCGTCGCCTGCGGGGTGGCCTGCGGCGGGCCGATGAGCACGGGAGGTGAGCTCGCGTCACCGTTGCACATCCCGGCGTGGCGGGAGTTCCCGTTGCGTCGGTCGATCGCCGAGGCAACGAATCTTCCGACGTACGTCGACAACGATGCCAAGGCGTTGGCGTTGGCCGAGGGTTGGCTGGGGTCGGCCCGCGACCAGTCGGACTTCATGGCCGTGGTCGTCGGAACCGGGGTGGGGGCCGGATTGGTGTCCTCGGGTCGACTCGTCGATGGTGAGTCGGGCAACGCGGGACACATCGGTCACATCGTCGTCGGGGACGAAGGGCGCACCTGTCGATGCGGTGGACGCGATTGTCTCGAGGCTTTCATCTCGGGCACGGCAGTCGAACGGGAAACCGGTCGTTCGCCGGCCTACGCGCCGCCGGGTTTGATCGAGCGCAACGGTCGTTTGCTCGGTCAAGCGGTGGCCTCCGTGGCGGCGGTGTGCGACATCCGGCGGGTCGTGGTGGGTGGAAGCGTGGCACTCGGATGGTCGGCACCGTTCTTCGAGGCGGCGAACCGCGAGTTCGAAGCGCGCTCGCGCATCGGCTTCACCCGCGGACTCGACATCGTGCCACTCGGTCTCGGTGACCGGTCCGCGCTCATCGGCGCCGCGGCGGTGGCGTGGCGCGTTTTGGTCTAGGTTCGCATCATGCGTCCCATGTACGAACCCGAGGTCGAAGAGTTCCGCAACAAGGTGAAGTCCTTCCTCGCGAAGAACCTCTCCGCCGATTGGCGTGGGATCGGACACCTGGCCGCCGACGAGACCCACGAGTGGGTGATGAGTTGGCGCGCGACGTTGCACCGCGAGGGCTACCTCGCGCCCGGGTGGCCGGCCGAGTACGGCGGTGGTGGAATGTCGGCTCTCGAGCAGGTGATCGTGGCCGAGGAGTTCGCCCGCGCCGGCGTCCCGACCGGAGGCCCGAACGACGGGTTCGGCATCACCATGCTCGGCAACACGTTGTTGCAATGGGGCACGGAGGAGCAGAAGAAGTACTACTTGCCGAGAATCCTCGCCAACGACGACATCTGGTGTCAGGGATACAGCGAACCCAACGCCGGCAGCGACCTCGGCAACCTCGGGTTGAAGGGTGTTCTCGACGGAGATCAGTGGGTGTTGAACGGCCAGAAGATCTGGACGTCGGCGGGCCATCTGGCCGACCACATCTTCACGTTGGTTCGCACCGACCCCGACGCACCCAAGCACAAGGGAATTTCGTTTCTCCTGGTCGACATGCGTCAACCCGGAATCGAGGTTCGACCGATCAAGATGATCAGTGGCGAAAGTGAGTTCAACGAGGTCTTCTACACCGACGCGGTCTGTCCCAAGGACAACGTGGTCGGCGGAGTGAACAACGGATGGGCGGTAGCCATGACGTTGCTCGGCTACGAGCGTGGAGAGGGCGCCGCCACGGTGCCGGTGCGCTTCCAGGCCGAACTCGATCGTTTGTTGCTGCTGGCCAAGGAGTGTGGCGTCGATCAGGACCCTCGTGTCCGCCAACGTTTGGCGTGGGCGTATTCCAAGGTCCAGATCATGCGGTATCTCGGCTTGCGCACCCTCACCAAGTTCCTGGCCGGGCATCATCCCGGGCCGGACGGCGGCATCTTCAAGCGGTATTGGAGCGAGTATCACAAGGAGGTCACCGAGCTCTCGCTCGAGATTCTGGGTGCCGCGTCGATGGTGGTCGAAGGCCGTGCACCGATGAATTCGTTCCAACCCGACGACCGATCGGCCCCCAATTCGACCGCCAGTTGGGTCGGCTCGTTCCTCAACGCCCGAGCGGGGACCATCTACGCCGGCTCGTCGCAGATTCAGTCCAACATCATCGGCGAGATGGTGCTCGGACTGCCCAAGGAGCCTCGACCGTCATGAGTCGGTCGGCATGACCGTTCTGGCGCGAACAGCGGCGTACGCACGCGTGGTGGTCGCGGTCGTGCTTCGACCGACGTACTGGCCGGTGTCGGTCACGGTGCTCCGTCGTTTGGCGCCGCGCGGTTGGTGGCGTCGACCTCCGTTCTTGCCCGTGCCGAGCTCCTCCTACGCACGTTTCCGAATGGAGACCCAGTACGGCGGTGAATCGCCGCTGCCGACGGTGCCCGATGTGCTGAAATATCTGCGATGGGTACGACGATGGGATGCGGGACGATGAATCGTCGGCGAAGGGTCCGGTGAACAGGTCATGCGAAGCGCGCTCGTACTCAACGCGTCGTACGAGCCGCTGAGCGTCGTTCCGGCTCGCCGAGCCGCGTGCCTCGTGCTCGACGACAAAGCCGAGGTCGTCGAACACGACGGAACCCTCATTCGCTCCGAGAGTTTGGCGGTCCCGAATCCCCTCGTGATCCGGTTGCTCTACATGGTGAAGGTTCCGTACCACCGGCGAACGGCACTCTCGC
>JAURHL010000121.1 GCA_030833305.1 Acidimicrobiales bacterium
CCAACGCACCCTTTTGTTTGTTCGAACGGTTGCCCTGCAGCATCTCGCGTCCGTTGGGGAACCATTCACGACGGTACGTCTCGATGAAGAGCCCGCGTTGGTCGCCGTGAATCGTGGGTTCGACGATCCACACTCCGTCGATGGTCTCGCTGGCGGTCACCTTGGGCATGTCGTCACTCCGTATCGATCTGGCAATGATCGCCGATCATCAGTCGGAGAGCCCGCGGCCGCTTCTGCGAACGGGTCACCTCCGCTTCCTTGCCGATGAGGCTGTCCTCGAGGCGCGGGATGTCGATGATGCGACTGCGTTCCATGATGACCGAGTGCTCCACTTCGCTGTTGGTCACCTCGCACCCGTTGCCGATGGCGGTGAACGGGCCGATGAAGCTGTCGATGATGCGCGCGTCACGACCGATGACCAACGGTCCGCGCAACGACGAATTGCGCACCACCGCTCCGGCCTCGATCACCACGCGACCGTCGAGACTGGACGCCTCGTCCACGTCGCCGTCCACGCGAGGCTCGATGACCTCGAGGAGGAGTCGATTGGCCTCCAGCAACGGTGTCAACTTGCCGGTGTCGATCCACCATCCGGTCAGCAGTTCGCAACGCACACGACGACCCTGATCGACCAACCATTGGATGGCGTCGGTGATCTCCAGTTCGCCGCGCGGCGACGGAGCGATGGCCCGCACCGCTTCGTTGATGGTCTTGTCGAACAGGTACACGCCGACGAGCGCCAGATCGGTGGGCGGGTCGGCCGGCTTCTCGATGAGGCGGATCACGTTGCCCGCGGCGTCCAATTCGGCGATGCCGAAGCGATGCGGATCGGGAACCTGCTTCAACAGAATCTGCGCGGTCGGGGGCTCGGAGCTCTTGCGCGCCGTCTCGAACGCGCGCACGAAGGCCCCCAGGTCCTGTTCGAGCAAGTTGTCGCCCAGATACATCACGAAGTCGTCGTCACCCAGGAAATCGGCGGCGATCAGAACGCAGTGCGCCAAACCGAGCGGCTGGTCCTGCGGGATGAAGGTGATCTTCGCACCGAACTGCGAGCCGTCGCCCAACGCCCCCATCACCTCGGCGCGGGTGTCGCCCACGATCACACCGATCTCGGTGATGCCCGCGGACACCATCGCCTCGATGCCGTAGAACAGAATCGGCTTGTTCGCGACCGGCACCAGCTGTTTGGCGCTGGTGTGCGTGATGGGGCGCAGGCGCGTTCCGGCGCCGCCGGCCAAAATCAGGGCTTTCATGGGGTCAGGTCCTCGTGTTGGTGGGCATCGACCGCGGTCGACAGATCCATTCTGCCAGTTTCGGTGCACTCATTGGGCGGGAGGACCCACCACGCCGGCGAAATATCCGAGGAAGTTCGGAGAATCGGCGCCCAACACGAGGACATCTTTCCCGTCGATCGTCTCGGGCATCACCGGCAACGAATAGCGCACCACACCGTTACCGGCCAAGGGCTTCAGGTACTCGGCGGTCTGCACCAGATTGGTTCCGGGATCCACACGCAACGACGCCACCGCGGCGTTCACCAATTCGCTCGTGCGCATCGGGTTCGCCGTCGTCTGCTCGATCGCTTTGTCGATGGCCGCTTGCATGAACGCCTGTTGACGTGCGATGCGACCCAGGTCCGCACGACCATCCACCACCCACTCGCCGTTCTGGAACGTCTCGTAGAAACGGCTACGCGCGTACGCCAGCGACTGCACGGGATCGAGCGTGTAACACCCGGGCTCGGGAACGTTCAGCCCCACGTGAACGTCTCGGGTCGGGAATTCGAAGCACAGGTCCACCCCTCCGAGAGCCGACACGATCGACTTGAACGAGTTGAAGTTCACCTCCACGTAGTGATTCAAGGGCACACCGAGACTCTGCTGAACGGTGGTCACCAACACGTCCGCCCCGTGTTGGTAGGCGGTGTTGATCCGATTCATTCCGTAACCGGGTATGTCCACCCACAAGTCACGTGGGATCGACATGATGGATGCCGTTCCACGTTCGTTGTCGACGTGCAGGATCATCAAGGTGTCGCTGCGTTGACCGCCGGCGTCGTTCGTGTTCCCGATGCCCGAATAATCGGGGCTGGTCGGGTCGACCCCCTCGCGCGTGTCACTACCCACCAACAGGT
Source organism: Acidimicrobiales bacterium (assembly GCA_030833305.1). Classification (GTDB taxonomy): domain Bacteria; phylum Actinomycetota; class Acidimicrobiia; order Acidimicrobiales; family Ilumatobacteraceae; genus Casp-actino8. The sequence continues at coordinate 2,135 of JAURHL010000121.1, forward strand.
AGTTGACGAAAGGGCCCGAGGTGTCCGTGAGCATTCCGTTCAGCTCGCCCACTCGTTCGACATTGGCTTCCTGCTGCTTGGTCGCCACCAACAGTCCGACCGCGGTGAGCGCCACGAAAGCCAACGTGACGGTGATGGTGTTCACCCGTGGGGCGATGGATCGACGACGACGCACCGGGGGAAGGTTCGTCGCCATGCAACGAAACTATTCGTTGTGCGCGATGGGATTCGGTCATACCCCGCACCTGCGACAACCTCGCGCGAAATGTCAGCGAAGATGCACGACGTCACCCACGTCGAGACGATGCGTCACACCGCACGAGTCGAGAACGACCAGTCGGCCGTCATCTTCCACGTCGATGGCGCGACCCTCGACGATTCGATCGTTCGGCAACTCCACGCGCACGTCGCGCCCGATGGTGGACAGACCTTGGCGGTAGCGCGCGTGCAGTTCGTGGTCCGACAACCCCGACAGTTCGTCGAGCGCCCCGAGTAGAGCCACCAACACCTCGTCACGACCCACGGCACGCGGCGCCAGCGCCGACAGACATGCCGCCCCGTCGGGGGCCCACCCCACGTTGAGCCCCAGTCCCACCACCACGAACGTCGGTCGCGGTGGAACGCTCTGCGCTGGGCCCGCCGTCGACAAGATGCCGGCCAGTTTCGCACCAGACACCAGAAGGTCGTTCGGCCACTTCACGTCTGGGGTCACCCCGGCTATCCGCGCGCTGGCCTCGGCTGCGGCCAGGGCCACGGCGTGTGTCAGGGCATGCGGGTACTGCGGAACATTCCGAAAAAGCACGCTGACCAGCAGGTTTTCGCTCGATGGGGCCTCCCAACGCCGGTCCAGTCGCCCCCGACCCGCCGTTTGGTGGTCGGCCACCAACACCAGACGGTCGGGAGCCCCCGCCCGGGCGGCGGCCAAAAGGTCGTCGTTCGTGCTCCCCGTGGAGGCCGTCCACCGAACATTCCAACCCCCCGTGACGACGACCTCGGAGCGGAAAATCGCCACCGGATGTGGCACCCCGGGAAGGTTTGCGTCGTTCGAGGTGGCATTCGGGGTGTCCATCCCGACAACATTGTCACTTGTGCCCCTCAAACCACTGACGAAGATCCTGATTGCCAACCGCGGAGAGATCGCCGTACGCGTGATCCGAGCCGCCCGAGAGATGGGCATCGCCACGGTCGCGGTGTATTCCGAACTCGATCGCAATGCGCTCCACGTGCGTCTGGCCGACGAGGCGTACGCCCTCGGTGGACAGACCGCGGCCGAGAGTTACCTCAACACCGAGGCCATCCTCGACGCGATCCGCAAGAGCGGCGCCGACGGTGTGCACCCCGGCTACGGCTTCTTCAGCGAGAATGCCGACTTCGCCGAAGCCATCACCCAGATGGGTGTGGCGTTCATCGGACCGCCGCCCGACGCCATCCGCGAGATGGGCGACAAGGTCTCCAGCCGAAAGGCCGCCTTGCGCGGTGACTGCCCCATCGTTCCGGGCACCACCGAGTTCGTCACCACCGCCGCCGAGATCGCCGACTTCGGCAAGAAGTTCGGGTTCCCCATCGCCATCAAGGCCGCCTTCGGTGGCGGCGGTCGCGGCATGAAGGTCGTGCGCAGCGCCGAGGAAGTTCAAGAGGCCATGGACAGCGCCCAGCGCGAGGCCAAGGCATTCTTCGGTCGCGACGAGATCTACGTCGAGAAGTACCTCACGTGGCCGCGTCACGTCGAGGTGCAGATCGTCGGCGACCAGCACGGCAATTACGCCTGGGTCAGCACGCGCGACTGCTCGGCGCAGCGTCGTCACCAGAAGCTGGTCGAAGAGGCCCCGGCCGTGGCCATGGGCGAGGGCATCGAAGAAGCCATGGGCGAGGCCGCCATCAAGGCCGCCCGCGCCGTCGGATACTTCAACGCTGGCACGGTCGAATTCATCTACCAGGACGGCGAGTTCTTCTTCCTCGAGATGAACACGCGCCTGCAGGTGGAGCACCCGGTCTCCGAGGTGATCACCGGCATCGACCTGGTGGAGTGGCAGATCCGTGTCGCCGGCGGCGAGACCTTGCCGATGACCCAGGAGCAGGTGGCGGCACGTCGCAACGGACACGGCATCGAGATTCGCATCAACGCCGAGAATCCCGCCGGCGGAAAGTTCCTGCCCTCGCCCGGAAAGATCACCAAACTCGTTCCCTCCGACGGATTCGGTGTGCGCTTCGACTCGGGTTACGAGAGCGGCGACGAGATCAGCCAGTACTACGACAACTTGGTGGGCAAGCTCATCGTGTGGGGCAAGGACCGCCCCACGGCCATCGCGCGCACCATTCGCGCGTTGGAAGAGATGGTCGTCGAGGGTGTGGCCACCACGATTCCGGCCGACCTCGCCATTCTGCGCCACCCGGATTTCGCCGCGATGAAGCACTCCACGAAGTGGGTGGAAGAGGTGCTCGACCTGTCGGGCATCGAGGCCCCCAAGGCGCCCGCCGGTGACGGTGACGACGCCGAGCCGTTGGTGCGTCGCAACACCACGGTGGAAGTGAACGGCAAGCGCTTCGACGTGGCCATGTGGGTTCCCGAGCAGACCGCGGTCGTGGCCAGCGCCGGTGCCGCCAAGGCATCCAAGCCCAAGCGCGCCGCCGGTGGCGGTGCGGGTGGCGGTGCGGGCTCCGGTCAGGTGGCCGTGCCGATGCAGGGAACCATCGTGAAGGTGCTCGTCGAGGTGGGCCAGGACGTCGAAGCCGGTCAAGCGGTGGTGGTTCTGGAAGCCATGAAGATGGAGAACCAGATCCTGGCCGAGAAGAGCGGCAAGGTGTCCGAGGTGAAGGTGAAGGCCGGCGACACCGTGGGCTCCGGCGACGTCGTCGTCGTCATCGCCTGACCCGATCTGGGTACGGAAAGTGACCGTTTCCGGCTACTTGGGTGACCCAGATCGATCATGAATGTCGATGATCTCGTGGCGCGCGAGCGGATTCGCGATGTGATCCATCGCTACGCCCGTGGCGTCGATCGTCGTGACTACGACCTGGTGCGCTCGTGCTACCACCCCAGTGCCACCGATGATCACGGTTCCTACAAAGGTGACGTCGACGGGTTCATCCCCTGGCTCGAGCGCCAGTTGGCACGTTGGTCGGTGACCTCGCACACCATGGCCAACGTCCTCATCGAACTGCACGGCGATCGGGCCCGCGTGGAGACCTACGCCGTCGCGTATCACCGCACGAATCCGCGAGAGAACAAACCCCTGCAGGACGTCACCGCCGGCGTTCGCTACGTGGACGACATGACCAACGTCGACGGCACATGGGCTATCTCGCGTCGGGTGGTGGTGAGCGACTGGGTGCGTGTGGACGACGTGCCCGACGGATCCGTCAACCCCGATGATCCCTACGTGAAGCCCCGGCCGTTCCCGCACGACGAGGTCTATCGACCGCTCTGAATCACCCGTTCTCGGCCCGCGAGAGCGCCGAAAACCGTCGCTTTTACGACCCAGAACGCCACGGTGTCAGCGGCGGACGACGATGGTGCCCGCGGCCGCGTCGTGCAGTCCCTGACGGAACGGATGGAAGAACGCGCGCACGTACACCGCGATGTTCAACGCGAACCCGATCACCGGCACCACGCCGGCCAGCGTGGGCACCAAAGCACGCACCGCGGCGTAGGTCCAGTTCACGGGTGAGCCGTCGGTGCGGTTCACCACGCGCAACTTCATGATGCGCTTGCCCAACGTGGCGCCAGAGGTGGCGATCATGGCGGTGTTGTAAAACAGGCTCACTCCGAGCCACAGCAACGTCAACCACAGCAGGTTCGAATCCTCGGTGTCGGTGATGTCACCGCCGAACGAATACGTGACGATGAACAGCGGGATGCCGATGATCAGTCCGTCGAGCAATTGCGCGATGGCACGTTGGCCGATGGACGCCAAACGATCGGACTCCATGGAGAAGTCCGTCAATGGGGGCGGGGGCGGGTAATCGTTCATTCAGCGGCCTCCGCCAGTGCTT
>JAURHL010000122.1 GCA_030833305.1 Acidimicrobiales bacterium
CGTCGTCCAGCAGGTTGAAGATGTGGTGATGGTCGGCGATGACCCCGGCGGACGCCATGCGGTGACCCAACTCGTACATCGACAGCTTCACCTCGTGGATGAGACGGATGCAGGCGTACTTGCCCTGTTCGCGCCACTGCAACCAGTTGGACGCCGAGAACAGTCCGGCCGACAAGGTGCCGCTGGCCTCGGCGTCGGCGGCGACGGCTTCCATCAGATCCGCGATGACGCGCTCGCGCTCGGCCGCCGCGGCGGCCTTGGCCACGTGGGGCGAACGGTCGTCGCTCTGTCCGCGCAGTCGATCGATCATGCCCAAGGCGATCTCGGGCCGCGTGGTCCAGGAGTCGGGTCGGCAATCCCATTCGTTGGGGGCACGATGACCGTGCACTCTCATCAGTTCGTCCCATGCCGCGAAGAACGCCGTGTTCGCCGCGTCCGTGCGATCGAGGCGGGCGAGCAGACCGTCGACGCCGGCATCGAAGGCCGCGGTGAGCGACGGTGACGCGTTCACCAAGCGACTGATGTCCCACATCGAGAAGGAAGCCTCGGCCGACTCCACGTTGCCCACCGCGCTCAACGCCTTGACCGCATCCTGCGAACGGCCGATGCCTTCGCACACCGCCTGCACGGCACCGGGTCCGAGCGACGCCCCGAGACACACGACGGTGTAGGGAATCCAGGCCTCCTCGACCTTGGCGGTCATGCGCCGCGCGTAATCCACCAACTCGGCGTTCGACAGCTTGGTGAAGTCGGGGCGCTCGGCCACGGTCTTCATCGCCATCTTCGACGCGTCGTGCATGCGCGGGAACGACGGTGTGGTCATGACCCAGCCCATCGTCTCGGCCAACTTGGCCGACTGCGCCTCGTTCACGTCACCGGGATGCGGTTCGTACGGTGGCACACCGGGATGGTCGCCGAAGTACGCCTTGTCGATCGCCTCGGCGGTGGCCCCGGGCATGCGCTCGCCCATCAATCGACTGAGCGACATCGGGTTGTAGAAGTAGCCACCGCGGTTGCCGAACACCTGCAGTGGTGTCAGGTCGTACTCGCTGACGTCGACCACGCCGAACTCCACGAAGCCCATCGCCACGCCCGGATTGCAGCCGCGCATCCACACCATGCTCCAGCCGAGAACGCTGAACGGGTCCGGGCCGACCTCGTCGGCGTTGGCGCGCGTGTAGTAGGGAAAGCGCGCGCTGTTCGGCGTGTCCGTGATCCAACGTTCCATGGTGATCCCCCGATCGCAACGACCCCAATGACGAGCGAACCTTAGTGCCACGGTAGTTTCGTCCGTCAATGGAGCGTTCCGGAAGAGCCTCGAACGCGAACCGCATCGAAGCCGTGGTCTTCGACTACGGCGGGGTCATCATCTCCCCCATCGTCGACAAGGTGTCCGTGCTCGCCGATCGGTTCGGCATCACCATGCCCGAGTTGTTGGAGGTTCTCCTCGGACCCCGGGAGTCGGGCGATCATCCGTGGCATCGCTGCGAACGGGGCGAGATCGCGGTGGCCGACATCCAGGGTCTGCTCGAACCCTGGGCCCGAGCCGCCGGTCTGTCGTTGCACGGCGACGAGATCGACGTCCTCATGGACCCGACCTATTCGGTGATCGACGCCGTGGTGGAACGCATCGCACGACTGAAGGCCGCCGGGTACCGAACCGCGTTGCTCACCAACACCTTCGCCGAGTACCGGCCGACGATGCAACAGGTCGTGCCGTTCGTCCACTTCCACGCCGTGGTCGAATCCTTCGCGGTGAAGGCCCGCAAACCGGAATCGGCCATTTACGAGGCGACGGCGAGCATGTTGGACGTCGCGCACGATCGCATCTTGTACCTCGACGACTTCGACCAGAACCTGCGACCGGCCGTCGCCTTGGGCTGGAGCGTCGTGCACGTCACCGATCCCGACCAATGCCTCCGGGAGCTCGATCGACTGGCTCCGCTGGGCTGAGACGCCTCAGCCGGTGGTCAGGACCACTCGTTCCAACGAATGAACGTCTCGGCCGGCGGGCGCTTGGCCAGTTTGAAGTCCGTGCCGATCGTGTACGCCACCGGGAAGAGACCGGCCTGGGTGAACTGGTCGTAGGGAATGTTCAAGCGCTCGGCGACCAACTTCTCGTCCGCCAGATGCAACGTGGTCCAACACGACCCGAGTCCGCGCTCGCGCAGGGCCAACATGAAACTCCACACGCCGGGCAGGATCGAACCCCAGCGAGAGGCCTGTCGCGACACCGGCGTCGAATCGGTCATGCGGTCGGCCAACAACGGGATCACCAACGCCGGAACGCGAGCCATGTTGTCGGCCAGATACGCGCCCGACTCCTGCACCGCCGAGCCGGCCTGCTCCGACTTGGGCTTGCCCGACTCCACGGCGTACGCGTAGAAACGATCGCGGTACAACGCGGCGAGGAAGTCCTTGCGCTCCTGATCGTCGATGATCAGCCAACGCCAACGCATGGAGTTGCTTCCGCTCGGCGATTGATGGGCGATCTCGATGCACTCGGTGATGATCTCGCGCGAGACCGGACGATCGAAGTCGAGGCGCTTGCGCACCGAACGAGTGGTCGTCAGCACCTCGTCGGCGCTCAGCCCGAGTTTCGACATCAGTAGGGCATCGTTCCGCCATCGACCGGGAACAGCACACCGGTCAGATTGCGGGCGGCGTCGGTGGCCAACATCACCGCGACGGCGGCGACTTCTTCGACCTTGTTCGGACGCTTGATGGCCGACTCCGACGCGAACATGTCGATGAGCGCGTCATACCCGTCGAGACCCATGGCGATGGCCGAGTCCGGACCCGTGGCGCGCACGATGTCGGTCTCGATGATGCCGGGCAGGATCGCGTTCACCGTGATGCCGAGCGTGCCGACCTCGTGCGCGGCGGACTTCACCAGACCGTTGACCGCGTGCTTGGTGGTCACGTAGCCCGGGATTCCCGGCTTGCCCAACTTGCCCTCCACCGACGATGTCACGATGATGCGACCCGCTTGGCGCGGGATCATGTGCTGCAAGGCGCGACGCATGCCCCAGAACACGTGGTTCAGGTTCCAGTCCACCTCGAGTGCCCACTCCTCGTCGGTCATCTGTGCGACCGGCGCGGTCATCTGCACTCCGCCCGAGTTCAGGCAGCAGATGTCGAGCTTGCCGTACTTCTCGATGGTGAAGTCGATGAGACCCTCGACAACCGACTGCTTCGACGAGTCCCCGGCGAAGAACGCCGCGCGGTCGCCGGCGTTCATCTCGTTCAGACACACCTGGCCCTTGGCCGCGTCACGGCCGTTGACCACCACCGTGGCACCCTCGGCGAGGAATGCGTCGGCCATGGCCCGCCCGATGCTGCGGGTTCCACCCGTGATGCAGGCGACTTTTCCGTCCAACTTGCCCATGTTCAATCCCCCTGTGTCAGTACGGCGAGGTGCCGCCGTCGATCGAGATCATCGATCCCGTGATTCCTGCTCCGGCTTCCGATGCGAGAAGGACGGCCACCAGGGCCACGTCCTCGCATTCGTTCAAACGCTTCACCGCGGACTCCTGAGCGAACAGGTTCAGCAGCCCCTCGTAGGTGAGGCCCATCGCCTCGGCGGCTCCGGGACCCTGCGCCATCATGACGTCGGTCTCGATGGCGCCCGGACAGAGCGCGTTCACCGTGATGCCGAGCGTGCCCACTTCCTTCGAGGCCGATTTGCAGAGGCCGTTGATGGCGTGCTTCGACGCCACGTAACTGGAGATGGCCGGCTTGCCCACCTTGCCCTCGACCGAACTCATCGCGAGGATGCGGCCGTACTGCTGCGGGATCATGTGCTTCAGCGACGCTTGCATGGTCCAGAACGTGTGCCAGAAGTTCCACGTCATCGCGTCCTGCATGGATTCGTCGGTCATGTCGACGACCGGCGCGTAATCGCTGCCGCCGCCGGCGTTGGGGACCATGATGTCGATCCGACCGAAGTGAGCGACCGTTCCGTCGACCACCTTGATGCAGTCTTCCTTCTTCTTCACGTCACCGGCGATGAAGTGCACGCGGTCGCCGGCCTTCAGCTCGTCGATCGAACGTTGCGCCTTGGCGGCGTCGCGGCCGTTGATGACCACCTTCGCGCCCTCGTCGAGGAACGCCTTGGCGATCGCCAAACCGATACCTCGTGTTCCACCCGTGATGCAGGCAACACGGCCGTCAAGAACTCCCATGACACTCCCCCTTGGACCTCGCGGTTCCGCCCAAGTTACTCAGGCGCCGGGGGTCGTCAAGAAGCGGAGCGTCCGGGCGTCACTCGCCGCGGGTGCGCTTGATGATGTCCGAGGCGATGGCCTCGGGAACCTGCTGGTACGAGTTGAACTGCATGGTGTACGTCGCGCGACCCTGGGTGCGCGAGCGCAGGTCGGTGGAGTAACCGAACATCTCGGACAACGGGATCTGGGCGCGCACCACTTGGGTGTTGCCACGGGCTTCCATGCCCTCGATACGACCACGGCGGCTGGACAAGTCGCCCATGACGTCGCCCATGTATTCCTCGGGGGTGACCACTTCGACGCCCATGATCGGCTCCATCAACACGGGACGCGCGGCCTCGGCGGCCTTGCGGAACGCCTGCTGACCGGCGATCTTGAACGCCATTTCGCTGGAGTCCACGTCGTGGTACGCACCGTCGACGAGGGTCACCTTCACGTCCACCGTCGGGTAACCGGCGAGCACGCCGTTGTCGAGCGCGCTCTGCAGACCCTGGTTGGTCGGGTTGATGTACTCGCGCGGGATACGACCGCCCGAGATCTTGTCGACGAACTCGTAGCCCTTGCCCGGGTTCGGCTCCATGTCGATCTTGACGACGGCGAACTGACCCGAACCACCGGACTGCTTGATGTGTCGGTACTCGACGGCCTCCACCTTCTTGGTGACGGTCTCGCGGTAGGCCACCTGCGGCTTGCCCACCGTGGCGTCCACGTTGAACTCGCGCTGCATACGGTCCACGAGGATCTCGAGGTGCAACTCGCCCATTCCGGAGATGACGGTCTGGCCGGTCTCCTCGTCGGTGCGCACACGGAAGGTGGGATCCTCGTCGGACAACGACTTGAGGGCCTTGCCCAACTTGTCCTGATCGTCCTTGGTCTTGGGTTCGATGGCCACGTGGATCACGGGCTCGGGGAACTCCATGCGCTCGAGGATGATGGGGTTGTTGCGATCGCACAGGGTGTCGCCGGTGGTGGTGTCCTTCAGGCCGAGCACAGCGCCGAGGTCGCCGGCGCGCAGCTCATCCACTTCCTCGCGGTCGTCGGCCTTGAGCACGATCAGACGCGAGATCCGCTCTTTCTTGTCCTTGGTGGAGTTCAGCACGTAGCTGCCCTTTTGCAGCACACCTGAATAGATGCGCACAAAGGTCAGCTTGCCGAACGGGTCGGCCACGATCTTGAACGCCAGGGCGGCGAACGGCGCGCTCTCGTCGGCACCGCGCGTGTCGGGCTCCTCGGCCTCACCGGGCTTCACGCCCTGGGCCGGCGGAATGTCGAGGGGGCTCGGCAGATAGTCGACGACGGCGTCGAGCATGGGCTGAACGCCCTTGTTCTTGAACGCCGAGCCGCACAGGATCGGCACGAAGTCGAACGCCAGCGTGCCCTTACGGATGGCGCGCTTGATCTCGGCTTCGGAGATCTCCTCGCCGCCGAGGTACTTCTCCATCAGTTCGTCGTCGGAGGTGGCGATGGTCTCCATCAGTTCCTCGCGGTACTGATCGGCCTGCTCCTTCATGTCGGCGGGGATGTCGACTTCGTCCCACTTCGCGCCGAGTTCCTCGTCGCGCCAGATGAGAGCCTTCATCTTCACCAAATCGATCAGGCCCACGAACGGCTTGGCGCTCTCGGGTCCACCCGAACCGACCGGGAGGTGCAACACCGCGGTGGTGGCCTCGAGGCGATCCTTCACCATCTGCACGGTGCGATAGAAGTCGGCGCCGATGCGGTCCATCTTGTTGACGAAACAAATACGGGGAACGTTGTATTTGTCGGCCTGACGCCACACTGTCTCCGACTGGGGCTCCACGCCCTCTTTCCCGTCGAATACCGCAACAGCACCATCAAGAACACGAAGGCTGCGCTCCACCTCA
>JAURHL010000123.1 GCA_030833305.1 Acidimicrobiales bacterium
TGGTGTGCACCAGCGACGACGTGGAGGACGTGCGCGACTTGCTCGAACTGGACGGTGTCGCTCGGGCCAACAACGTGTCCATCGTCGTCGGAGCAGCGGCCAGCCCGGGGTTGTCGGGCTTGTTGGTTGCCGAGTTGGCGTCGCGCGTCGATGTGATCGATGAAATCCACGTCGGCGTGCACGGGACGGGCGGCCCGGCTTGTGCCCGTCAGCATCACCGTGCATTGGCCGGCGAGGCACCCGGATGGCACGACGGCCAATGGATCACCCGGCCCGGCGGAAGCGGACGCGAACTGTTGTGGTTCCCCGAACCTATTGGCGGTCGTGATTGCTACCGCGCCGAACTGGCCGATCCACTGACACTGCAGCGAGCATTCCCGTCGGCTTCGCGAATCAGTGCGCGCATGTCAGCGACGCGCCGCGATCGACTGACTGCGCGCTTGCCGATGATGTCGCCACCTCACGCCGAAGGTGGCATCGGAGGGGTTCGCGTCGAGATTCGTGGTTCTCGTGATGGTGAGCGACGCACCGAAGTCGCCGGAACCGCCGAACGGACCGGCATCATCAGCGGCGCCATGGCCTCGGCGGTGGCGGTGGCGGCGTTGTCGTCGAACCTGCCTGTGGGGGTCGTGGTGTTGGGCGCATCCGCCGTTCCCAACGGTGCGATCCTCGACGATGTGATCAAACGCGGCATCACCATCTTCGAATACGTCGGATCGGGCATCTGATCGTGTCGACCGTCGACGTTCACGAGATCGCCCAACGGCGATTGGCGGCGGTGGACCAGCGCTACTCCGACGGGCGTCGCCTGTTGGTGGAGGCCCTGCGTGACTCCTCCCACCCGATGATCGCCACCGAGATCGTCGAGGCGGCCCCCGACTTACCACAAAGCAGCGTGTACCGGAATCTCGCGGTGCTGGAGTCCGCCGGGGTCGTGGTCAAGGTCCTCACCAACGGTGACCGGGCCGCGTTCGAATTGGCCGAGGAACTGAAAGGACATCATCACCATCTGGTGTGTGTCTCGTGCGGTCAAGTCCTGGACATCGACATTCCGACCAAGGTCGAGAAGTTGCTCGACGAAGGGTTGGCCCCCGCGGCTGCCGCTGCCGGTTTCGTGTTGACCGGGCACCGGCTGGACCTACTTGGTCGCTGCGCCGGTTGTCGTTGAATCCTCGAGGCGATCGAGTCGGTCGGAGAGAGACTCCAGGACTCGGGTGAGCCGTTCGATCTGTTCGCTCAATTCCTCGACGTCGAGGTGATCCCGCAGATCCTGGGTGGTGACCATGTCGGTCAACGACACGCGGACACTGGCGATCTCGCGGGCCAGGAATTCGGTGTCGGCTTGGGTGCGTTCGGCCACGCGGCGATCGACCTCGGCTTGCGCGCGATCACGGGCTTCCTGACGATTCTGGGCGAGCAGAATCAAGGGTGCGGCGTACGAGGCCTGCAGCGACAAGACCAAGGTGAGCAACACCAATCCACGACCCCAGGGGTCGAAGCGGAACGAGTCGGGTACCGACACGTTGTACAGGATCCACGCGATGATGGTGAACGATTGCCACACGAGAAAGCGCGCGGTCCCCAATGTGCGGGCGATGGATTCGGAGAATTGACCGAAGGCATCATTGTCGTAATGGGATCCGAACCGGCGTCGTTGACGGGGGACGGCCAAGTCATCTCGTCTGTTCATGGCGTACCCCCTTCCTATCGAGCCGGTGTTTCTTGGCGTCGGCGTTGCCGCCAACCGGCGGGCAACGTTCGGTCGAGGACGTCGTCGACCGTGATGGCCCCGAGCAAACGGTCGGCCTCGTCACACACTCCGACGGCGAGCATGTTGTACGAGGCCAAACGCTCGGCGACCTCGCGGTCACTGATGTCGGGCTTGACGGTGGGTTCGTTCTCGAGACAACGACCCAACTCCATACTGGGTGGCTCACGTAGGAGCCGCTGAAAGTGAACCACACCGAGGTACTTGCCGGTGGGTGCTTTGTACGGTGGGCGACAGACGAACACCTGAGCAGCGATCGACACACCGCGCTCCGGGTCTCGGATCTGGGCCAGGGCCTCGGCCACGGTGGAATTCGCCCCGAGCACGATGATTTCCGGGGTCATCATTCCACCGGCGGTGCCTTCCTCGTACGCGAGAAGTCGTCGCATCATGGCGGCGTCCTCGTCGTCCATGGCCTCGAGGATGCGGGTTCGTTGTTCGCCGGGCATCTCGGCCAGCAGGTCGGCGAGGTCGTCGACCTCCATCTCGTCGAGCACGTCGAGCAGACGTTCCAGATCGAGACCCTCGATCAGGCCCACTTGTTCGGCTTCGGGCAATTCCTCGAGCACGTCGGCCAGACGATCGTCGTCCATGGCTTCGGCCAGCTGTCGGCGTTGAGCCAGTGGAAGCGAACGCACGACGGCCGCCACGTCGGTGGGGTGCATGTCGTGCAGACGCGCGGCTTCGGCCGCCATCTCGGTGGTGGCGGCGAAGAGGTGAGCGACCTCGCGCCAATCGACCAACCGATGACTGGGGCGGCGACGAAGAGCGGTGCGCTTGGCGAGTCGAACCTGGGCCACTTCCCATCCGCCCGAACGCGAATCCACGCGTTCGCGCAACGCGACGTCGCTGACGAATTCGTCACCAACTCGTCGATCGATGATGTCGCGACCCAACAATTTCTCGCCGGGCTTGACCTTGAACGGGTTCAGATCGATGTCCCAGCTGCGCAGTCGAGCACCGTCGGCCCCCAGCTCGGCGATTCGCCCCGCATTCACGAAAATGCGGCGACGTTGGCTGGTGGCGGTGAAGCCGACCACCCGCGGGGTGCTTCCGGCATGTCCTGGCACCACCACGATGTCCTCGAGTCGGCCGATGTTCGCACCGCCCGCATCCAACAACGGCAGGCGCGTGATTCGGAATGCGTAGATCAGGTCGCCGGCCATGCGGGCAGGCTACCGGCGAGGTCAGCGCGAGGTGGCGGAGACCGAGCGGGCCACCGAGCCGTACCGTTCGAATCGCTCGGGATCGCGGGCCGCGTTGTACAGAACGATCCGGGAGGCCAGTCCGAGGTACCGATCGCAAAGTGCACCGGCCAGTCCGTCCCATGTGGATTCGACAGCGAAGACGGCGAGGTGCTCGTCGGTGATCTGAGCTGCCATGCCGGCGAAGTCGCCCGCTTTCTGCTTCGCGCGGATTCGTGAGGTCGTTCCCTCGAACCCGGCCTCGTCCCAGACGAAGGCGTAGTTGGGGGTGGATCCGTAAAAACTCAACATCGTTCGGGCGTGTTCGCGCTCGGCATGGCGCTCGGCATCGGTGTCTCCGACGATCGTCATCACCGGAACGATGAGGTCGATCGATGACGGATCGCGACCAGCCGAACGCGCGCCCTCGGCCACGTTGGTCACCACGTGTCGACGTAGGTACCCGGGTTCACCGATGGGATGCACGTGCACTCCGTCAGCGACCTCTCCGGCCATGCGCAACATCCAGGGGTTCACCGCGGCGACGTCGACCTTGGGATCGGGCGCGTCGATCTTCCCCGGACTCCATTGCGGGGTGATGAACGAGAGGTCGTAGAACTCGCCGTGGTGGTCGAGCGGTGCACCACGAAAGGCGGCGAAGCACGCCTTCACCGCCAAGATGTAGTCACGCATGCGTGGACCTGGTCGGCTGAACTCCATCCCGTAGCGCCGTTCGATGTGGGCCTTCACCTGTGTGCCGAGACCCAGACGGAAGAGACCCCCGCTCGCCTCTTGCAACTCCCACGCCGTCGAGGCCGTCACGAACGGGGACCGGGGAAACGCCACTGCCACACCCGTCGACAATTCCAGTCCCGGTGCGGCCAGCGCGGCGGCGGCGACGTTGAGAAAGGCGGTGCGTCCGGCTTCGGTGAACAGCATTCCGGAGTATCCGGAATCCAGGGCCAGACGGGCGAGGCCCCCGGTTCTCACCAGAGGTTGTGGGGTGATCATCACGTCGACATGCACGATCGCAGAGTAGGTGACCGGGTGGACTAGAAAAGCCATGTCGGCTCGAGCCGTGTCGACGAAGGGGGAGAAGATGAGTCAGGTCGCGGTTTCGGCATTGTCGAGTGAGCACGCCCACGCGGTGCGTTTGATGAACGAACTGTCCGATGCGGAGTGGTCGGCTCCGTCGGGGTGCGCCGGCTGGCGCGTGCAGGACGTGTTCTGTCACATGGCGAGTGTTTTCCATTCCATCGCCGACCCGTCCTCGATCGACGGTGGCGACAGTCCGGACGTCGAACAGAACGCCGAGGTACCGGTGCAGGCGCGCAAGTCCTGGACTCGCGCTCAGGTGATCGCCGAGTACATGGAGTGGAGCGAGAAGGGCATCGGTGCTCTCACGTTCATGAACAGCCCCGAAATGGCCGACACCGTGATTCCGTTGTCGAACCTGGGCTCGCATCCGATGCATCTGTTGGCCAACGCCATCGTCTTCGATCACTACTGCCATTTGCGTCACGACGTCGGCCACTCCGTGCCCGCGGCCGCCTCGCTGCCGCGCGACGAAGCGGCTCTGGCCGCCACACTCGAGTGGATGTTGGCCGGTATCCCGCAGATGTGCGAGCCGCAACTGCGCACCGCTCCCCGTCAGACGGTGAACCTGGTGTTCGAGGGCCCGGCCGGAGGTTCGTGGATCCTGGCTCCCGGTGCGGACCTCTGGACGGTGAACCCGGGACGAGACTCTTTCTCGCCCAGCGCCATCAGCAACGTGCACGACTTCATCTCGTGGGGAACCAAGCGCGCCTCGTGGCGCGACAGCACACGACTGGAAGGGGAGAACGCCGACACGGTCGCCGTTCTCGACGCCATCAACGTGATCTGAGCGGTCCGCTCAGGTGGTCGGTAGCTGTTCGTCGCGAACCCCACCACCGGGACGGAACGTGGTGGATCGATCGTCGGCTTTGTCCTGCATTTGCTGCATCATCACACCCAACTCCTGAGAGGCTCTTTGGTCACCGAGGATCTTCTGCATCACGGCCGCTCCGGCACCGGCCATGAGCGCGGCCTGATTGTCGTTGAGGAACTTCTGTGAGTCCCGCATCCGCGTGGTGGAGCCGTTGATCTCGGGGATGACGTAACGCGCCACCATGTCCCATGATCGAAGGGTGTTCTCGCGGTTGGCCCAGTCGTGCGCGAAGCCCAGAACCACGCCGAAGCCACCGGTGATGTCCTGCAGGTTGCGAATCGCGGCCACCAGATCGTCGGGCGTGCCGATGACCGCTCCTCCGCTGCTCATCATGTCCATCAGTTCCCACTTGTCGTCGACGTGTTGTGCTCCGGGCCGACCCAGGGTCCAGACGTTGTACTCGTTGTGCCAACGCTGCAATCCGTCGACGGACTGCCGACGCGCCTCCTCGCGGGTCTCGGCGATGTGGAAACTCAGCAACACCCGCCAGTTGCGTCGGTCGACCGTCTGTCCGTGCTTGGCGGCCGACTCTTCTGCGAAGGACCACTGCGTGGGCAAGGCGGCCAACCCTGCGGTGCTGTTGGAGGCGATCGACAGCACACCGCACCCGTACTTGCCGGCCAGCTGCATGCCCGAGGGCGACAGTGTGGACGCCGTGGCCATGGGGATGCTTTCCTGCAACGGCAACAACTGCAGTTGGGCATCGCGCAGGGTGAACCAGTCACTCTCGTGGCTGAAGCGATCCTCGCCGCGCAACAGACGGGTGATCACCCCCATGGCCTCGTCCTGACGATCGCGTTGCACCAACGGATCGATACCCAGGGTCCACGCGTCACTCGGAAGCGCGCCGGGTCCGGTTCCGAACATGGCGCGCCCCTTGGTCATGTGGTCCAGTTGAACGATGCGCTGGGCGACGTTGAACGGATGGTGGTAGGGGAGCGAGACGACGCCGGTTCCCAACCGGATGTTGTGTGTGCGTTGTCCGGCGGCGGCGAGGAACATCTCGGGCGATGCGATCATCTCCCAGCCACTGGAGTGGTGTTCACCGCACCAGAACTCGTCGAATCCCAGACGGTCCAGGTGTGCGGCGAAGTCCAGATCACTCTGGAACTGGAGCGTGGGGTTCTCGCCGACCGGATGATGCGGGGCGAGGAACGTTCC
>JAURHL010000124.1 GCA_030833305.1 Acidimicrobiales bacterium
CTCTGAGATGAAGATCAAGAAGGGTGACACCGTCGTGGTGATCTCGGGTAAGGACAAGGGCAAGGAAGGCACCGTCTCGCGTGTCATGCCCCGCACCAACCAGGTGATCGTCGACGGAATCAACGTCGCCAAGAAGCACCAGAAGCCCAAGGGCGCGAACCAGCAGGGCGGCATCATCGACCGCGACATGCCGCTCGACGCCTCGAACGTGATGCTCGTCCACAAGGGCAAGCCCACGCGCGTCGGGTTCAAGACGAACAGCGACGGCACGAAGGTGCGCGTCGCCCGGACCACGGGTGAGGAAGTCTGATGACCACCGCAACATCACCGCGTCTGAAGGCCAAGTACGAGGCCGAGATTCGCGATGCACTCAAGGCCACCCTCGGCGTCTCCAACGTCATGCAGGTGCCCCGCATCGAGAAGATCGTCATCAACATGGGTGTCGGTCGCGCCACGCAGCAGCCTTCGTTGCTCGAGGGTGCGGTCGCCGACATGACCCGCATCGCGGGCCAGAAGCCCAAGGTCACCAAGTCGCGTGACTCCATCGCCAACTTCAAGTTGCGCGAGAACCAGGCCATCGGCTGCAAGGTCACCTTGCGCGGCGATCGCATGTGGGAGTTCCTCGACCGTCTGATCGCCGTGGCGATCCCGCGTATCCGCGACTTCCGTGGTCTGCCGGTCCACTCGTGGGACGGCCGCGGCAACTACACGTTCGGTCTCGCCGACCAGACCGTGTTCCCGGAGATCGATTACGACAAGATCGACGCGCCTCGTGGCATGGACATCACCATCGTCACCACCGCGACGACCGATGCCGCCGGTCGGGCCCTGCTCGACGCGTTCGGTTTCCCGTTCAAGCGAGGCGCCGATGCCGCCGCCGCTCCGAAGAAGAAGTCCACCCGTCGCGGCCCGCAGTTCGCAGCCAAGAAGAAGAAGTGAGCGAGAGGTACTGACTCATGGCGAAGAAATCTCTGATCAACAAGGCTGCAGCCAAGCCCAAGTTCAAGGTGCGTGGCTACACGCGCTGCCGCAAGTGCGGTCGCGCCCGTTCCGTATACCGCAAGTTCGGACTGTGCCGCGTGTGCCTTCGTGATATGGCCCACGCCGGTGAAATCCCCGGTCTGACGAAGTCGAGCTGGTGAGGTACCAATGCTGACTGATCCCATTGCCGACATGCTCACCCGCATCCGCAACGCCAACACGGCGATGCACGATGAGGTGAAGATGCCATCATCCAAGCAGAAGGTCGCTCTGGCCAAGATCCTGGAGCAGGAGGGTTACATCGCCGGTTTCGCGGTGGCCCCGAATGCCAAGGGTCCCGGCGAGGTGCTCACCATCTCCATGAAGTATTCCGCTGAGCGCCGTCGCACCATCGCCGGCATCAAGCGCATCTCGACTCCCGGTCTTCGCGTGTACCGCAAGTCCGACACCGTGCCGCGCGTGCTCGGTGGCCTCGGAGTCGCCGTCCTATCCACCAGTCAGGGGCTCATGACCGACCGCGAGGCGCGCAAGCGCAAAGTGGGCGGCGAAGTCCTGTGCTACGTGTGGTGAGTCGAGGAGACCAACATGTCACGTATCGGTAAAGCACCCATCACGGTTCCCGCCGGAGTCGAGGTCAAGACGTCGGGCAACTCCATCACGGTGAAGGGCCCCAAGGGCTCGCTCACCCGTGAGTTGGTCGGCGGAATCTCGGTTCGCCAGGAGGAGAACTCGCTTCTGGTCGAGCGTCCCAACGACGAGCGTCAGTCGCGCAGCTTGCACGGTCTGTCGCGAGCCTTGGTGAACAACATGGTCGTCGGGGTCACCGAAGGCTTCGCCAAGGAACTCGAGATCGTCGGCGTCGGTTACCGCGCCGAGTTGAAGGGACCGTCGGCGATCCGCCTGAACCTCGGTTTCTCGCACCCGGTCGACGTGGCCGCCCCCGAGGGCGTCACCTTCGAGGTTCCGGTCCAGACCCGCATCATCATCAAGGGCATCGACAAGGAAGCGGTGGGTCAGGTGGCCGCCAACATCCGTTCGATCCGTAAGCCCGAGCCCTACAAGGGCAAGGGAGTCCGCTACCTCAACGAGCGCATCCTCCGCAAGGCCGGTAAGGCCGGCAAGAAGTGACCGGCGTCCGAAAGATCAACAGGGATACGAAATGACCAAGATCAGCAAAGAACGTCGCGAGAGCCGTCTCATCCGGCACAACCGCGTGCGCAAGAAGATCCACGGCACCGCCGAGCGCCCGCGCTTGTCGCTGTACCGATCGAACAAGCACATCATGTTGCAGGTGATCGACGACGATCTCGGTGTCACCATCGCGTCGGCCTCGTCGAACGAGCCGACCCTGCGCCCCGCCGGTGGCAGCACCGTCGACGCCGCCAAGGCGTTGGGCAAGACCGTGGCCGAGCGGGCCAAGGCCGCTGGCGTGAGCAAAGTCGTGTTCGACCGTGGTGGTTACCTCTATCACGGTCGCGTTGCCGCGGTCGCCGAAGCCGCTCGTGAAGCCGGACTGGAGTTCTGATGACCAACAACCCGAACAATCCGAACCCGCGTCAGGGCGATCGTGGCCCGGGCAACCCGCGCCAAGGTGATCGTCCCGGCCCCGGCCAGGGCAACACGCCCGACGGCGGACGCGAGTCGCGTGTCATCCACATCAACCGCGTGGCCAAGGTGGTCAAGGGCGGTCGTCGTTTCTCGTTCACCGCGCTCGTCGTCGTCGGCGATGGCAACGGCCGCGTCGGTCTCGGTTACGGCAAGGCCAAGGAAGTTCCCTTGGCCATTCAGAAGGGCACGGAGGACGCCAAGCGCAACATGTTCTCGGTCCCGATGGCCGGAGCGACCATCACCCACCCGATCATCGGCATCCTCGGAGCCGGCCGCGTCATGTTGAAGCCGGCCGCGCCCGGTACCGGCGTCATCGCCGGTGGTGCTGCTCGCATCATCCTCGAGGAAGCCGGCATCCACGACGTGCTCGCCAAGTCGCTCGGCTCGTCGAACGCGATCAACGTCGCTCGCGCCACCATCAACGGACTGCAGAGTCTGCAGCGTCCCGACGAAGTGGCCGCGCGTCGTGGGATTCCCGCCGATTCGTTCGTCCCCAAGGGACTGTTGAAGGCCTACACCGACACCAAGAAGTCGATCGCGGCCGGAGAGGCTCACTGATCATGGCTACGTACAAGACCGTCGTGCACACCGGACCGATGATCACCGTCACCCAGGTGAAGTCGTCCACTCACGCCAAGCCCAAGAGTCGTGGCACCCTTCGTGCGCTCGGACTCGGTCGCATCGGAAAGTCCAACGTGCTTCCCGATCGCCCCGAGATCCGCGGCATGATCGCCCGCGTCCCCCATCTGGTCGAGGTTTCCCCGGCCACGTCCAAGGAGAGCTGACCCATGCGCGTCGACGAACTAGCACCGGCACCGGGCTCGACCCATCGCAAGAAGCGGCTCGCCCGCGGTATCGGCGGCAAGGGTGGCAAGACCGCCGGCCGAGGAACCAAGGGTCAACATTCGCGCGGTCGCGGCAAGGTCGCTCGCGGTTTCGAAGGCGGCCAGATGCCGCTGAAGCAGCGCGTGCCGAAGTTGAAGGGCTTCAACAACCCGTTCCGCATCGAGTACCAGGCCGTCAACCTCGACACCATCAACGAACTCGACGAAGCCGTCGTCACCCCCGAGGTGCTGTCGGCTCGTGGTGTCCTGCACAAGGACGTGTTCGTGAAGGTGCTCGCTCGCGGACAAGTCACCCGCAAGGTCGACGTGTCGGCGCACGCCGTGTCGAAGGCGGCCCAGTCCGCCATCGAAGCGGCCGGTGGTTCGGTCACGATCATTCCGCTCCCGTACAAGGTGCGCCCGGCTGCCAACGGCAACCAGTTCACCAACCGCTGATTCGGTCGTCTCTCGATCGATGACCATCGCTAGACCCGAGGAGTACACGTGCTGTCGAACCTGAAGAACATCTTCAAGGTGCCGGACCTGCGGAACAAGATCTTGTTCACGGTCATGATGGTCGTGTTGTATCGCATCGGCGCGCACGTTCGCGTCCCGGGCATCGATGATCAAGCGGTTCGGCAATTGCGCGAGTCGGCTCGCCAGCAGGGCGCGCTCGGCTTCCTCAACCTGTTCTCGGGTGGAGCGTTCTCGTCGTTCGCCATCTTCGCTCTGGGCATCATGCCGTACATCACCTCGAGCATCATCATGCAGGTGCTCACGGTTGTCATTCCGAAGTTGGAGCAGTGGCAGCAAGAAGGTGCGGTCGGTCAGCGCAAGATCACGCAGTGGACGCGTTACGTGGCCATCGCCATCGCGTTGCTACAGGCCGCCGGGCTCACCTTCATCTTCGGACAAGGGCGAGGCTCGGCCTTCTTCACGGCCTCGGCGAACGCTCCCGACATCGTGCTGTTGCCCGATGGCATGTGGCCCCGGGGCTTGTTGGTGATCATCAGCTTGGTGGCCGGGACGGCCCTCTTGATGTGGATGGGCGAGCTCATCAGCCAGCGCGGCATCGGCAATGGAATGAGCATCCTGATCTTCGCCTCGGTGGTCAGTTCGCTTCCGTTCAGCTACTACTCCATCCTGCAGAGCAAGAAGTGGGTCGTCTTCGGAATCCTGGTGGCCATTTCCATCGGAATCCTCATCGCGGTGGTGCGCGTCGAACTGGGTCAACGCCGTATCCCGGTGCAGTTCGCCAAGCGGGTGGTCGGTCGTCGCATGTACGGCGGTCAGAGCACGTACATCCCGTTGAAGGTCAACCAGGCCGGCGTGGTCCCCATCATCTTCGCCAGCTCGGTGATGTTGCTTCCGGTGCTCGTCACCAACGTGATCGGCAGTGACAGCGGGTGGCGACGCACGGTCACCGAATGGGTCGACCGCAACCTGGTCTCGTCCCAAGGATTGTTGTACATCGTCTCGTTCGCCCTGTTGATCATCGCCTTCGCGTACTTCTACAACTCGATCGCGTTCGATCCCATCCGTCAAGCGGATCAGATCCGTCGTCAGGGTGGTTTCATCCCGGGTATCCGTCCCGGGCCGCAGACCGAGCGCTATCTGGCCAAGACGGTGAACCGCATCACGCTTCCCGGTGCGTTGTTCGTGGCGTTCATCGCGATTCTTCCGTACATCGTGTTGTGGGTGGGCGACGTGCAGTCGTTCCCGTTCGCCGGCACCACCGTGCTGATCGCCGTCGGTGTCGCGCTCGAGTTGATGCGTCAGGTCGACAGTCAGTTGATGCTGCGCAATTACGAGGGATTCTTGAAGTAATCCGATGATCACGGGTGTCCGCCTGATCATCATCGGCCGTCAGGGAGCCGGCAAGGGAACGCAGTGTCTGCGTATGTCCCGGCACTACGTGGTGCCCCACATCTCCACCGGCGACATGTTGCGGGCCGCCGTTCGCGAGGGAACCGAACTCGGTCGATTGGCCGAGCAGGTCATTCAGGCCGGCAGGTTGGTGGGCGACGAGATCATGATCGGTTTGGTGGCCGAGCGACTGCAACAGGATGACGCGCGCAACCGCGGCTACATCCTGGACGGCTTCCCCCGAACCGTGGCCCAGGCCGAGGCCCTCGACCGGATCTCGGTGGATCGACCCATCGACGCCGTCATCGACATCGACGTTCCTCGCGACATGGTGATCGCGCGGATCTCGTCGCGTCGCACCTGCCGTGACTGCGGGACCAACTACACATCCAAGGGGGGCGAGCACAGCCCGTGGATCTGCGATTCGTGCGGGGGAGACGTGGTGCAGCGTGCCGACGACACCCCCGACGCCATCAATCAACGTCTGGATCTCTATGAGAGCCAGACCAGTCCCTTGCTCGACTACTACGGACGGCAGGGTCGTCTGACCGTCATCGACGGCTCGGCATCTCCCGATGAGGTCTTCGCCCGTCTCACATCGGCCGTCGATGCGTCGCGGCGCCCCTCGTGATCGCCCCTGTGGATAACCGTGGCCGGCCCGGGTCGCGAGCCCGGACTGCCCCCATCGGGTCGACCGGGTCGACCGGCCCGACCGCCGTTTCGGGCCTCGAAGTTTCCCTGATCGGCCGATTGGGGAGTGTGGGTCGCGCCGGT
>JAURHL010000125.1 GCA_030833305.1 Acidimicrobiales bacterium
CGACGAGGTCGAGGAAGTCGACGAGGAAGTCGACGAGCCGGCGGCCAAACCAGAACGGCGCAAGCGCACGCCGCGAGCCGAAGCATCCGAGCCGCACACGCAGGGTCGACTCGACACCCCGGTGGCTCCACCGAGTGAGTGGGTGCTGCCGGCGGCGTCGTTGCTCAGCCGTTCGGGCAAGCAGGCGATCGACGACGCCGAGATCAGCGAACGCGGGCGCCTGCTCGAGGAGTCGTTGCGGTCGCACGGTGTCGACGTCACCCTGAAGGGTCGCACCGTCGGTCCGACCGTCACCCGCTACGAACTGGAACTGCATCCCGGGGTGAAGGTGGCGCGAGTGACGAGCCTGCAAAAGGACATCGCCTACTCCATGGCCGCCACCGACGTGCGCATCCTGGCGCCGATTCCCGGCGAGTCGCTCATCGGCATCGAGGTGCCCAATCGATCGCGGCAGTTGGTGTCCCTCGGCGACATCATGGCTTCGGCCGAGTCGAAACTGGCCACGCACCCGCTCGACGTGGCCGTGGGCAAGGACATCGCGGGTCGGTCGGTCTTCTTGAACCTGGCCACCACGCCCCACCTCCTCATCGCCGGTGCCACCGGAGCGGGAAAGTCGAGCGGTATCAACTGCATCATCACCTCGTTGTTGATGCGATCCACTCCCGATCAGGTGCGCATGATCCTGATCGACCCCAAGCAGGTGGAGATGGGTCAGTACGCGCGCCTTCCGCACTTGCTCACGCAACCGGTCACCAACCCGAAGAAGGCCGCCAACGCGTTGTCGTGGGCCGTGCGCGAGATGGAGCGTCGATACGACCTGTTGTTCGAGATGGGGTATCGCGACATCACCGGCTACAACGCCGCCTTCGATCGCGGCGAAATCCAAGCGGAAAAGGGCGCCGACACGGTCGCCGAGCGCATGTATTTCATCGTGGTGGTGGTCGACGAGCTGAACGACCTCATGATGGTGGCGGCTCGTGACGTGGAAGAGAGCATCACCCGCATCGCGCAAAAGGCTCGTGCGGTCGGAATCCACCTCATCGTGGCCACTCAGCGTCCGTCGGTGAACGTCATCACCGGAGTCATCAAGGCCAACGTTCCCGCGCGCGCGGCGTACTCGGTGTCCAGTCAGACCGACAGCCGCGTCATTCTCGATCAGGTGGGTGCCGAGAAGCTGGTGGGCAAGGGTGACATGTTGTTGTTGCCGGGCAACTCGTCGGTGGCCCAGCGCATCCAAGGATGTTGGGTGGAAGAGGACGAGGTGCGCAAGGTGGTGGCCCATTGGCGCAAGCAGGCGCCCGAGGTGACCTACGTGAAGGGCGTCGAGGGCGACGAACCCGCCGCCGGCAGTCCGGCGGGAATGGCGATCACCGAGAGCTACAGCGACGACGATGACGACGAGACGTTGATGAAGGCGGCCATGGAACTGGTCGTGCGCAGCCAACTTGGCTCCACCTCGATGTTGCAGCGCAAGTTGAAGGTGGGCTTTGCCCGCGCCGGGCGCATCATGGACCTGCTGGAAGAGCGAGGCGTGGTCGGGCCGAGCGTGGGCAGCAAGGCCCGCGAGGTGCTCATGACGGTGGAGGAGTTCGAGGCCCTCGGCTGAAAAGACGTTCGCTCCGGCATGGCATGATCGGGGGATGACGAACACCGGGGAAATCATCGAAGTCGCCGCGGGGCTGAAGTTCCCCGAAGGCCCGATCGCCATGGCGGACGGCAGCGTGGTGTTGGTGGAGATGTTCGGTCCGCGCATCACGCGCGTGCGTCCCGACGGTTCGAAAGAGACCGTCGCCGAGATCGTGGGGGGGCCCAACGGAGCGGCCATCGGTCCCGATGGCGCCTTGTACCTGTGCAACAACGGGGGGAGTTTCACCGAGATCGACTTCGGTGGACTGTCGTTTCCGGGACCGTTCGATTCGACGCGATACAGCGGTGGTCGGATCCAGCGCGTCGATCTGGCGACCGGCGCCGTGACGGACTTGTACACGTCGTGCGACGGTCATCCGTTGCGCTCTCCGAACGACCTGGTGTTCGACGAACACGGGGGCTTCTACTTCACCGATCACGGCATCCGCGATCTCGTGGCCCGAACGAGCGACCTGTCGGGCATCTATTACGCCAAGGCCGACGGCTCATCGATCGTGGAGGTGGATTTCCCCGCGGAATCACCCAACGGAATCGGATTGTCACCCGACGGCAAGAAGATCTATTGGGCCGAGACCCACACGGGTCGCGTGTTCCAGCGCGACGTCGTGTCGCCCGGTGTGTTGTCGCCGACCATGCCCGGAGACACCAGCGTGGTGTTGTGCGGATTGCCCGGTTTGCAGTTGCTCGATTCGTTGGCGGTCGATGGAGCGGGCAACGTGTGCGTGGCGACTCTGGTGAACGGAGGCATCACCGTCATCGCACCCGACGGCGAGATCCTGCGGCACATCGCCACCGGTGACTTGTTGACGACCAACATCTGCTTCGCCGCCGACGGCTCGAACACGGCATGGATCACCCTGTCGGGAACCGGGCGACTGGTGAAGATGGAATGGCCGTGGCCCGGTCTGCGCCTCGCCCACTCGGCATGAGGCGACCGGTAGCCTGACCAGCGTGTCGGGCCAGCAGAAGCGCTTCTACGTCGAGACGCTCGGCTGTCCGAAGAACCAAGTGGACTCCGACAAGTTGATCGGAACCCTCTTGGCCGACGGCATGGTCGCGACCGATTCCGCCGAGTTGGCCGACTTGGTGGTGGTGAACACCTGTGCCTTCATCGACGAGGCGCGACGGGAGTCGATCGACACCATCTTGAGCCTCGACGAACGTCGACGGGACACGTCGCGTCTGGTGGTCACCGGCTGCATGGCCGAGCGCTACGGGGATGAACTGGCCGCGGAGTTGCCCGAAGTCGATTTGGTGGCCGGATTCGGGGTTCCGGTTCACGAGCCCGCCGCGCGCAAACTGATCCCGGTGGGCAGTGCACCGGTTCCCTCGCTCGATCTCTTGAATCTGCCGCGCCCGAAGAGTTCGTCCCCGTGGGCCTACGTGAAGATCGCCGAGGGGTGCGACCGCTCGTGCGGCTTTTGTGCCATTCCGTCGTTCCGCGGACCGCAACGCAGTCGCGACGTCGACTCGATCCTGCGCGAGGTCGAGGAACTGCAGGCGCGCGAGATCGTCTTGATCGCCCAGGATCTGGCCAGCTACGGCAAGGACCGCCCCGACGTTCTCGGTGCGGGCTCCATCGTGCCGTTGGTGCGCGCGGTGAGCGAGCGAGTCGATCGCACCCGGTTGCTGTACCTGTATCCGAGTGACCTCACCGACGACCTGATCGACGCGATCCTCGACAGCGGGGTGCCGTACTTCGACTTGTCGCTGCAGCACGTGAGCAAGCCCCTGCTCCGGCGCATGCGACGTTGGGGCGACGGACGACGATTCCTGGATCGCATCGCCGACATTCGTCGCCGCGAACCGGAGGCGGCGTTCCGCAGCAACTTCATCGTCGGTTATCCGGGCGAGACCGAAGAAGATCACGATCAACTCCTCGATTTCGTCGCCGAGGCCCAACTGGATTGGTGCGGATTCTTCGCCTATTCGCCCGAGGAAGGCACCTACGCGTACGACCTCGATGGTGTGGTCCCCGAGGGTCTGATGCGCGATCGACTCGCGGAGCTGTCCGAGATGCAAGACGCCATCACCGCTCGCCGCCGCGACGACTTGGTCGGTCGTGAGATTCGAGTGTTGGTCGACGAAGCCGGTGTCGGTCGCAGCCACCGTGAGGCTCCCGAGATCGACGGCATCGTCGAGATCCCCGACTCCTTGGCGGTCGGTGAATTCCACGACGTCACGGTGCGGTCCGCGATGGGGCCCGATCTCGTCGCCGACTGAATCGCCCGGTAGCGGCACCGACGCGAAGTCGGTTTCGCCAGGTGCGATGTGGCACGATGAAAGCGTGCCGGTCGACCCCAATGCCATCGCCACGTGGGCCAATGCGGTCACGGTCGGACGGATACTGGTGTCGCCCCTGATGTTCGTCGTCATCCCGGACTCCTCGCGGGGGTCATGGGTGGCGTTGGCGCTCTGGTTCGTCTTGTGCTCGAGCGACGGCATCGACGGATACCTCGCGCGTCGTCACGGAGCCACCCGATCAGGTGCTTTTCTCGATCCGTTGGCCGACAAGGTGTTGGTGTTGGGTGCCATGTTCGCCCTCGTCAGTCGGGACATCTACTGGATCGTGCCCGTGGCCATCATCGGTGCGCGCGAGGTGGCCATCAGCATGTACCGCGTGCTGGTGGGGGCCAAGGGCATCAGCGTGCCCGCCAGTCGATTGGCCAAGTGGAAGACCCTCTTCCAGCAGTTGAGCGTGGCTTTCGCGATCGCGCCGCTCACGTCGGAGGACGCCACCTGGCTGTGGCTGTGGTTGTTGTGGATCTCGGTGACGTTCACCGTGGGAAGCGGTTTGCAATACATGTGGCGAGCGCACCGGCTTCGTGGGGCCACTCCGGCGACGGCGGGTTGACGTGCGTTGCTCCGTGATCGCCGTCGGCACCGAACTGCTGCTCGGGCAGATCGTCGACACCAATTCTTCGTGGATCGGTGAGCAGTTGGCGGCCAACGGAATCGACTCCCTCATTCAGGTGAAGGTGGGCGACAATCGTGAACGCATCGTGAACGTTCTGCGGTCCGCGTTGGCCGATGCCGACGCGGTGATCATGTGCGGCGGTCTCGGTCCGACGCACGACGACCTCACCCGTGACGCCATCGCCGAGGTCATGGGCCAACCCTTGGAAATGCACGACGACATCGCCGCCGTCATTCGTTCGATCTTCGAATCCCGTGGTCGTCGCATGGCCGACAACAACCTGCAACAGGCCATGGTTCCGCGGGGGGCCACGGTGATCCATCAGACGCGCGGAACCGCCCCGGGTCTCATCTGCCCGGTGGGGGACAAGGTGGTCTACGCGGTGCCCGGTGTGCCGCACGAGATGCACGACATGATGGATCGCGCGGTTCTTCCGGATCTTCGACGTCGCGGTGGCGACACGTCGGTGATCGCCAGTCGCGTGATTCGCACGTGGGGCGAGAGCGAAAGTGGTTTGAACGAGCGTTTGAATCCGATCATCGCCGAACTGGAATCGTTGGGGAGTCCCACCTTGGCGTTCCTCGCCAGCGGTTGGGAGGGCATCAAGGTACGCCTCACCGCCAAGGGCTCGACGGCCGACGAAGCCCGCGCGACGTTGGATGCATGGGACGCGCGGGTGTGTGAGTTGGTGGGTGAGGTGGTCTTCGGTCGCGACACCCAGACGATGGAGTCGGTGGTGCTGGATCTGTTGCGCGAGCGCGGATGGTCATTGGGGCTCGCCGAGTCGGTGACGGGAGGTCTGGTGTCGGGTCGTTTGACGGCGATCCCCGGGGCCAGCGACGTGCTGCGTGGCTCGGTGGTGTCGTACGCCAGCGACGTGAAGTTCGACGTGCTCGACGTGCCACGCGGTCCGGTGGTGAGCGAGCAGGCCGCCATTGCCATGGCCGAAGGGGCTCGTCGGGTGCTCGGATCATCGGTCGGGTTGTCATTGACCGGAGTGGCCGGTCCGACCGAACAGGACGGTCAACCAGTGGGCACGTTGTGGGTCGGTGTGGCACTTCCGGATCGACCGGCCATCGCGACGTTGTTGCGCCTGCCCGGTCAACGCGACCAGATGCGTCAAATGGCGGTGATCTCGTCCCTGGACCTCCTGAGACGAAGACTTTCCGGGCAGTAGCCCGAACGAATTGCCCTGCTCGGGATCGTTTCCAATCATTCCTCACCGGATCGTTCGATTCGGGATGGGGGACCTGTCCTCCCGGTATACGGTCAGTTTTTGGCCCTGGTAGCAGGTCTTGACTGCGAACTTGATGCCTCAATAGCCCGAATTCCTGCCGGAGAATTTGGATCGCTCCGGAAGATCTATCATCTCAACTGGTCAGATTGAAGAGACAAAGTGAG
>JAURHL010000126.1 GCA_030833305.1 Acidimicrobiales bacterium
TGACGAAGTGGTGGCCGTGGGGTTCGCGCTCGACCTCGATGGCGGTCCCACCGTGACGCGGGGGATCATCTCGGCGTTGAACCGAACCATCGAGAACGGCGATGGTGCGCTCGACGGTTTGATCCAGACCGATGCCGCCATCTCGTCGGGCAATTCGGGCGGACCGCTCGTGAACGCGCGCGGACAGGTGGTCGGCATCAACACCGCGGTGTTCACCAGCACGGCGGGAACCGCGGCCAACAACGTCGGATTCTCCATCTCGGTGGGCGAAGCGTTACCGGTCATCGACGAACTGCGCGCCATTTCCAACGGCGCCACACGCGTCGAGGGTTACCTCGGCGTTGGCTTGCAGAGTCGTGTCGACGGCGGCCGCGGTGCGGAGATCACCGAGGTCGCTCCGGATTCGCCGGCCTCGATCGCCGGAGTGTTGGCCGGCGACATCGTGGTGTCGGCCGGTGGCACCCCGGTCGACGGGCAAGGTGCGTTGGTCGCGGCGATTCGCGATCAGTCGCCCGGTGACACCATCGAGATCGTGGTTCTGCGCGACGGTGAACGTTTGACGTTGACGGCGACACTCGTCGAACGCCCGACCGAGTGACGGACCGAGTGCACCGGCGCGCCTCGGCGCGCCCGAGTGTTACGGTGCGCCCATGTTGGATGCGCATCTGGGGGGATCTCGTCCGTTCGGCCTGAATTACTGGCCCATGCCCGAGGACGATCCGGGTGTCGACATCCCGCGCGAGTCGATTCGATTGGTCAGCCCCGATGGCGCGTTGGTGCGCGGTCTGTTGTGGACTCCGCCGAACGGTCGCAAGTGGAGGACCGCGGTCATCTTGTCGCATCCGCGTGGCGACTTCAGTGTGCACTACGCGGCGCCCCTGCTGGCCGCCGCCGGTTACGCGGTGCTCGGTTTCAGCACGCGCTACATCAACAACGACACCGACTGTCTGCACGAGTCGTGCATCGTCGACGTGGAGACAGCACACAACGAGATGAAGCGTCGCGGCGCCGAAGCGGTGGTGTTGCTCGGCAATTCCGGTGGTGGATCACTGATGGCGATGGCTCACGCCGAGCGCGGCATCGGTGACGGTTGGATCGGTATGGCCGCGCACCCCGGCGAGGGTGTGTTCATGTTGCAGGTGATCGACCCCAGCGTCATCGACGAGAACGATCCGTTCTCCACCGATCCCGAGCTCGACATGTACAACCCGGACAACGGGTGGCGTCCGTGGCCCCAGCCGTGTTCCTACGACCCGGCGTGGCTCGCGCGATACCGCGCGGCCCAAGTGGCCCGAGTGGCGCGCATCGACGCCATCGCCAGGGCCAGCATCGAGGAGTCGGTGGCCGCGGCGGGCAATCTGCGCGGCATCGACAAGTCGTCCGATCCGGGGTCGTGGCGAGAACAACGACGTCGCGCGGTGTTCACCAAGTACCTCACCATCTACCGGACCCTGGCCGACCCGGCGTACCTGGACCTGTCCATCGACCCCGATCAGCGACCGATGGGGTCGTTGTTCGCCTTCCCGGACCCCTTCGACGCCAACTACGGGCGCGGGGGACTGGCCCGCACCATGACGGCTCGGGGCTGGTTGAGCACCTGGAGTGGTCTGTCCAGCCACGCCAAATTGGCCGACACCATGCCGCAGGTCCGGGTCCCGACACTGCTCATCCATCCCACGGCCGACACGGAAATACGTATCTGGCAGGCCAAAGAGATCGTGGAAGCCAGCGGAGCGACCGACCGGACCTACATCGAGATGACCGGGGCGCCTCATTATCTGGAAGGCCATCGCCGCGAAGCGCTCGGCCACGCCGCGCAGTGGCTGGCCACCCGCTACCCCTGAAGCCCCCACGAAGACCTAGTTATCCACAGCCTGTGGATAACTAGGTCTGGAGTGTCCGGACGATCGCGGCGGGGTCCGCAGAAACCCCGGTGCGGGCGGGTTGGGGGAGACCGTTCTCGCAGGTAGCGTTCGCCCCTCGTGTGAAACGGGTTCGCCCGGATCACAGCAATCGATGTCTCTGTGAGCCCGGTCCGCCGGGGACCACATGGCAACAACCGAAACGGATGCTCCACCGGTCGATGACCCGTGGAGCATTTGCGTGAACGGCGGTTCTCCGCTGGAAGCGCGAAACAGTCAAGTCGCAAGTACCGCAGCGATGCGGATGGATGAAGAGGCTGCCTCATGGCAAAGCAAGCGATCGTCGGCGAAAAGGTCGGCATGACACAGGTGTGGGCGGACGACAATCGCGTCGTCCCCGTCACCGTGCTTCGTGTCGAGCCCGCTCGCATCGTTCAAATCAAGACCTCCGAGCGCGACGGCTACGCCGCCGTTCAGGTCACGTACGGCTCGAAGGACGCGAAGAAGTTGTCCAAGCCCGAGGCCGGACACTTCGCCAAGGCCGGTGTCGATGCCGGTCGTCGACTCGTCGAGTTGCGTCTCGACAGCGTCGACGGATTCGAAGTGGGCCAGGAGATCGCCGTCGACGTTCTCGCCAAGGGTCAGAAGGTCGACGTCACCGCGATCAGCCGCGGCAAGGGTTTCGCCGGTGGCATGAAGCGTCACAACTTCAACGGCCAGGGCGCGAGCCACGGTAACCACAAGCACCACCGTGCTCCGGGCTCGATCGGTTCGTGCTCGTTCCCCGGTCGCGTGTTCAAGGGTCTGCGCATGGCCGGTCACATGGGTCACGAGCAAGTGACCACTCTCAATCTCGAGGTTGTCGAGGCCGACGCCGAGCGTGGCCTGTTGTTGGTGCGTGGCTCGGTTCCGGGCCCGAACGGTGGCGTTGTGATCGTTCGCAACGCGGTGAAGGGGAAGTGACCACATGCCCTCCGTGAAGCTCAAGAACCAGACCGGCAAGGACGTCGGCTCGCTCGATCTGAGCGACGACGATTTCGGCCGTCAGCCCAACGTGCCCGTGATGCACCAGGTCGTCACCGCGCAACTCGCGCACCGTCGCGCCGGCACGCAGAGCACCAAGACCCGCGCCGAAGTCTCCGGTGGCGGCAAGAAGCCCTACAAGCAGAAGGGCACCGGTAACGCGCGTCAGGGCTCGACCCGCTCGCCGCAGTTCTCCGGTGGTGGCGTCGCTCTCGGACCCAAGCCGCGCAAGTACTCGCAGAAGACCCCCAAGAAGATGATCAAGATCGCGCTGCAGTCCGCGCTGTCGGATCGGGCGAACGAGGGCAAGGTCGTCGTCGTGGACTCGTGGAACTTCGAGACCCCGAAGACCTCGGCCGCTCAGGCCGCCCTCGCCGCGCTGAACCTCGACGGTCGCGTGCTCGTGGTCGTGCGTCGCGACGAGATCAACGCCATCCGCTCGTTCCGCAACCTCCCCGAGGTGCAGTTGATCGAGATCGGCGAACTCAACGCGTACGACGTGTTGTGCAACGACTACATCGTGTTCTCCAAGGCCTCGTTGCCCGGAGCGAGCAAGGACGGTCAGTGATGAAGGATCCCCGCGACATCATCCTCGCGCCGGTCGTGTCCGAGAAGAGCTACGCGCTCATCGAGACCGGTGTCTACACATTCCAGGTTCACGTCGACGCCTCCAAGCCCGAGATCCACGACGCCGTGGAAGCCATCTGGGGCGTGAAGGTTCTGAAGGTGAACACGCTCAACCGTGCGGGCAAGATCCAGCGCACCCGGGGCACCAATCGTCCCGGCCGTCGTGCTGCGTTCAAGCGCGCCATCGTCACCCTGGCCCCCGGCAGCGAGATCCCGCTGTTCGAGAACAACTGAGGCATCACGTCATGGCAATTCGTAAGCGCAAGCCAACATCAGCCGGTCGCCGGTTCCAGACGTCGTCGGATTTCTCCGAGATCACGTCGACGACCCCCGAGAAGTCCTTGCTCACGAGCAAGCCGAAGTCCGGTGGTCGCAACGCCTACGGTCGCAAGACCGCGCGTCACCGCGGTGGCGGACACAAGCAGCAGTACCGCATGATCGACTTCAAGCGGAACAAGGACGGTGTGGACGCCAAGGTCGCCACCATCGAGTACGACCCGAACCGCACCTGCCGCATCGCTCTTCTGCATTACGCCGACGGCGAGAAGGCCTACATCCTGGCGCCCAAGGGCATGAACGTGGGTGACCACATCTCGAGCGGCCCCAAGGCCGACATCAAGCCCGGCAACGCGTTGCCGTTGCGCTACGTGCCCGTCGGTACCGTCGTGCACAACGTCGAGTTGCGACCGGGTCAGGGCGGCAAGATGGCCCGCTCGGCCGGCGTGGGCGTGCAGTTGGTCGCCAAGGACGGCGATCACGCCACGTTGCGTCTGCCCAGCTCGGAAATGCGTCGCGTTCTCATCGACTGCCGTGCGACCGTCGGCGAAGTGGGCAACGCCGAGCACGAGCTCATCAAGATCGGCAAGGCCGGTCGTAACCGCTGGAAGGGCGTTCGCCCCCAGACCCGCGGTGTGGCCATGAACCCCGTCGACCACCCGCTCGGTGGTGGTGAAGGCAAGACCTCCGGTGGTCGTCCGCCGGTGTCGCCGTGGGGCAAGCCCGAGAGCCGTACGCGCGACACCAACAAGGCGTCGCAGAAGTTGATCATCCGCCGTCGTCGTTCGGCCAAGGGCCGTCGCTAAAGGATTGGGGTAACACATGTCTCGCAGCCTGAAGAAGGGCCCGTTCGTCGATGACCACTTGGTGAAGAAGGTCGACGCGCTGAACGCCGCCAACGAGAAGAAGGTCATCAAGACCTGGAGCCGTCGCTCCACCATCATCCCCGACATGGTCGGGCACACCATCGCGGTGCACGACGGACGCAAGCACGTCCCGGTGTACGTCACCGAAGCCATGGTCGGTCACAAGTTGGGCGAGTTCTCACCGACCCGCACCTTCAAGTACCACGCCGGCCAGGAAAAGAACACGAAGGGTAAGAAGTAATGACCGGTCCCAAGTTGAACGAGCGCTCGTTCGTCGCCGGCGAGCGCACCGGAATCCGCGCCAGCGTGCGTGGTTCGCGCATGTCGGCCTCCAAGGCCCGCGTGGTGCTCGACCTCATTCGTGGTCGCGACGTCGTGTCCGCCGATCAGGTTCTGCAGTTCACCGAGCGTGAAGCCGCTCGCGTCGTGCGCAAGGTTCTCGCATCCGCCGTCGCGAACGCCGTGAACAACGATTCGCTCGAAGCCGAGACCCTCTACGTGAAGGCTTGCTACGCCGACGAAGGCCCGACCCTTCGTCGCTTCAAGCCCCGCGCTCGTGGTCGTGCCACGCGCATCAACAAGCGCACGTGCCACATCACCATCGTGCTCGACGTCATCGAAGCCGATCTGCTCACCGTCGTTCAGGCTCGTCGCGAGCG
Source organism: Acidimicrobiales bacterium (assembly GCA_030833305.1). Taxonomy (GTDB): domain Bacteria; phylum Actinomycetota; class Acidimicrobiia; order Acidimicrobiales; family Ilumatobacteraceae; genus Casp-actino8. The sequence goes on from JAURHL010000126.1 coordinate 5,314, forward strand.
CGCGGTCAGCGGTCGTCGCGCCGGTCGCACCGGCGGTGTCGCCGATCGTCGTGCGCGCGTGACCAAGAGCCGTGAGGCTCGCAGCACCAAGGCCGACGAGTCGACCGCCGTCGACACGCCCGTTGCCGAGAACGAAACCACCGACACGCCCGACGCCGAGGAGACCAACTGATGGGCCAGAAGATCAATCCCTACGGCTTCCGCCTTGGCGTGACCACCGAATGGAAGAGCCGTTGGTTCAGCGAGCGCCAGTACAAGGAATACCTCACCGAGGACTGGAAGATTCGCGCGTTCATCAATGATTCGTTGCCCGATGCCGCGATCTCGCGCGTCGAAGTGGAGCGCAAGCGCGGAGAGACCCTCAAGGTCGACATCCACACCGCTCGCCCCGGCATCGTCATCGGTCGCCGCGGCGCTGAGGCCGATCGCATCCGTGCAGACCTCGAGAAGCTCACGGGCAAGCAGGTGCAGCTCAACATCCTCGAGGTGAAGAACCCCGAGATGGACGCCCAGCTTGTCGCCCAGGGCATCGCGGAGCAGCTCTCGAGTCGCGTGTCCTTCCGTCGCGCGATGCGCAAGGGCATGCAGAGCACCATGAAGGCGGGTGCCAAGGGCATCCGCGTGCAGGTCTCAGG
>JAURHL010000127.1 GCA_030833305.1 Acidimicrobiales bacterium
TGGGTCTGGACCAGCGACTGGAAGCCGAACAGAACGAAGCCACCGGACGTCCCATGATCCAGCCGAACCAACGCCGGGTGGGCGACGGATTGCTGAAGGTGGTCTCCACCGGCTTCCTGGTGGAGAACGAGAGCACCGCGTTGATGTGGCGCGGATTGATGCTCACCAAGGCCGTCGAACAGTTCCTGAACGACGTGGCGTGGGGCGAGATGGACTATCTGCTCATCGACATGCCGCCGGGAACCGGTGACGTGCAGATGGGTTTGGCGCGCATGTTGCCGCGCACCGACATGGTGATCGTCACCACGCCGGCGGTCAGCGCGCAGAAGGTGGCCATCCGCGCCGCCGACATGGCGCGGCGTTCGTTCCTGCGCGTGGCCGGGGTCATCGAGAACATGAGCGAGTTCATTTGCGACCACGGCGAGTCGTACGCGTTGTTCGGTCGCGGTGGTGGCGAGGCGCTGGCCGACGAGATCGGCGTGCCGTTGCTGGGTCAGATTCCCATCGAGCCCGCCGTGGCCGATGGTGGCGACACCGGCGAGCCCGTGTCGTTGACGGGCGACGGACCGGCCGCGCGCGCGTTCCGTGACATCGCCACCCTCATCATCACCGAGACCGTGCCGCCGGTTCAGATGGCCGGTTGCTCGGCGCGAGTTGAATCGGTGACGGCGGTCGCCGTCAACCGTCGTACGGCCTGACGGTCAGATCTCGCCCTTGGGTTCGGTGGCGTCGGTGTCCACGACGGGACCCTGTCGTCCCGGGCCCGACGTGCCACCCCCGAAGTTCGTGCGCACCACGAAGTTGCCGGCCTTCACCCGCTTCATCACGTAACCGCGCAACACGGCGCGCGTCGGCGGGAACAACATCAAGATGCCGAACACGTCGCTGAGGAACCCGGGGGTCAACAGCAGGGCGCCCGCCCCCAGGATCAACACCCCGTCCACCATCTCCTTGGCGGGAATCTGACCCGACGCCAACGTCTGGTTGAAACGAACCCACGTGCGCATGCCCTCACGCTTCACCAACCACGAACCCACGAATCCCACCGCGATGATCAACGCCAGAGTGTTGAGGAATCCGATGGACGCGCCCACGCGGATGATCGTGTACAACTCGGCGATGGGCACCACCACGAACAGCAGCAACAGGATCACGTCGTCACCCTAGCCAGCACCCGGCAACTCGCTCCGTCGCCCAACAGGCCGCGCGGATAGCGTCCTTCCCATGTCCGCCGACACCAACGCGCCCGCCTCGCGGCCCCCCAGTGTCGACGCGTTGGCCCGCTCCATCGCCCATGTCGGCCTGCCGCATCCGCTGTTGGTGGACGCCGCCCGACGAGCCATCGCCAGCGGCGATCCGACTCGCGCCGAGAGCATCGCGCGCGACACCGCCGACGCATTGTTGGTGCCCGTGATCAACGGCACCGGCGTGATCGCCCACACCAACCTCGGCCGTTCCCCCGTGTCCTTCCATCACGACGCGCGCGCTCAGAACCTGGAATTCGATCTGCGCACCGGACAACGCGGCAGTCGTCAGGAGGGCATCGGTCGACTCATCGCTCTGGCGTGCGGCGCCGAGGATGCCATGGTGGTGAACAACAACGCCGCCGCGGTGATGCTGGTGTTGGCCGCGCTCGCCGGCGGACGCGACGTGGCCGTCAGCCGTGGTGAGAGCGTCGAAATCGGTGGTGGCTTCCGCGTGCCCGAGGTGATGGAGCAGTCCGGAGCACGCTTGGTCGACGTGGGCACCACCAATCGCACGCGTCTGAACGACTACCGCAAGGCCATCGCGCACAAGAAGAACGACGTCGCCATGGTGTTGAAGGTGCACCCGTCCAACTATCGCGTGGAGGGTTTCGTCGAGGAGACCTCGGTGCACGAACTGTCGTCGCTCGGCGTGCCGGTGGTGGCCGACATCGGCTCGGGTCTGTTGGACGCCGCCTGTCCGTGGTTGCCCGACGGCCCGCCCGGTTGGTTGAACGGCGAGCCGGCCGCTCGTCAGGTACTCGCCGACGGCGCCGCGCTCGTGACGTTCAGCGGCGACAAGTTGATGGGCGGTCCGCAGAGCGGGATCATCGCCGGACGCGCGGATCTGGTGAAGGCCTGTGCCGCGCGTCCGTTGGCGCGCGCCCTTCGACCCGGTGGCTTGGTGTTGTCGGCGCTGCATCACACCGTGCTCTCCTATCTGGCGCGCACCGCCACCACCGACATCCCGTTCTGGCGCATGGCCGCCGCACCGTGGGCCACGTTGCGCACGCGGGCCGAGGCGATCATCGCCGCGGCCGGACGCGGAGCCGTGGCCGATTGCGATTCGCTTCCCGGTGCCGGCAGCACTCCGGGCGCGTCCATCCCCTCGGTGGCCATCACGTTGGACGGCGATCATCTCGTCGCGTTGCGCTCGGCCTCGCCCCCACTCATCGCCCGCGTGCGCGACGACGTCACCTTCATCGACGTGCGCACGATCGATCCGGCCGACGACCACGTGGTGGCCGCCATCCTGCGTTCGCTCCACTGACATGCGCGTTTTCGCCACCGCCGGTCACGTGGACCACGGCAAGTCCACGCTCATCAAGACCCTCACCGGCACCAACCCCGATCGTTGGGCCGAGGAACAGGAACGCGGACTCACCATCGATCTGGGGTTCGCGCACCTGGACACGCCCGACGGCCAACGGATCTCGTTCATCGACGTTCCGGGTCACGTGCGTTATCTCGGGAACATGTTGGCCGGAGTGGGCGGCGTCAACGGCTGCCTCTTCGTGGTGGACGCCAACGAGGGATGGATGCCCCAGACCGAGGAGCACCTACGCATTCTCCAGCTCACGGGCGCGCCGGCCGGTGTGATCGCTCTCACCAAGGCCGACCTGTGCGACTCCGATCACCTGGAACTGGCCACGCTCGAGGTGATCGATCACGTGGAAGGCACGTTCCTGGAGGGTGCCGCCATCGTGCCGGTGTCGGCGCCCACCGGCGCCGGCATGGCCGAACTCGTCGAGGCACTCGCGGCGTTGGCCCGCTCCACACCCGCCTCGGTCGACCGTGACCGACCACGATTGTTCGTCGATCGCGTGTTCGCGGCCAAGGGCAGCGGCACGGTGGTCACCGGAACGTCACGCGACGGTTCGTTCGCCGTGGGCGACCACGTGGTGGTGGGCCCGCGCCAGTTGGAGGCCCGCATCCGTGGCATCCAGACCTTGGGTGAAAGCGTGGAGCACATCGGGCCCGGGCATCGGGTGGCGCTCAATCTGGCCGGCATCGACCATCGCGAATTGCAACGCGGTGATTGCGTGGTGAAACCCGGCCAGTGGTTCCACAGCGACCGAGTCGACGCGCGACTGCAGGTGTTGGATTCGCTCGGACACAAGGTGTCACGACGCGGCGCCTACACGGTGCACATCGGCAGCGACGAGATCCCGGCCCGCCTGCGGGTGATCGGCCCCGAGTCCGTCGAACCGGGCGCCACCGCGTTCGTGCGGTTGCACCTGGATCGTCCCGTTCCGTTGTTGCCCCACGATCACTTCATCCTGCGCGAGAGCGGACGCCGCGCAACCGTCGGTGGTGGCCAGGTGTTGGACGTGAACCCCGTGCGACCCGCCTCGGGCCACACCCGACACCGACTGGCGACGCGTCGTGATCGAACGAGGCACGATCACGGTCGCCGATCTCGCGTTGCTCACCGGCGAATCGATCGCACCGACGATCGGTCACTGGGTGATCGATCAGGCTCGCTTCGACGCCATGAGCACGAACGCAAAGGCGCGCATCGAAGCCGCGGCGGCCGACGGACTGGACGTGGCGATGTTCGACGACATCGAGCGGGCCATCATCGACTCCCTCGACGGTGTGTCGCACGACAACGGACGCGTTCGGTTGAAGGGCACCACCGATCCATTGCTGGAACATCCGGTGATCGAACGACTGCGAACGGGCCTCTGTGCTCCCCCGGCGCCCGCGGACATCTCCAACGCCGACCTGCGTCGACTGGCCAAGCTGGGCGTGTTGTTCGAGCGCGACGGTGAATGGTTCCACGTGGACGCCGTGGAGATCGCGCGCACCAACGCGCGACGATTGTTGACCGCGCACCCCGACGGTTTCACGATGTCGCAGTTCCGTGAGGCCCTGGGCGTCACGCGCAAGCACGCGGTTCCTTTGGCCACCGAGCTGGACGCGCGCGGCATCACCCGACGGCGCGACGACGTGCGCATCGCCGGGCCGCGTCTGTGATCAGGCGACGTGACGGAAGGTCAGGTTCACGCGCGGCTCGGTCACCTTGGTGGTCTTGGGTAGGTCGTGCATCCAACAGTGCTGCGTGAGACCCCGCATCACCAGTACTGAGCCGGGTTCCAGAGCGACCTCCACCACCTCGCGCGACTCGCGATGTCGAAAGCGAAACCGCCGCACGGCGCCGAACGACAACGACGCGATCACCGGTTCGGCGCCCAACTCACGTTCGTCGTCGGCGTGCCATCCCATGGAGTCGCGCCCGTCGCGATAGAGGTTGACCAACACCGTGTTGAACGAGCAGTCGGCGAACCCGGCCGCGACTTCGGCCAATGCGCGCAATCGCGGCGTGAACTCGCGTGGCTCCAGGGTGAGTCCCGAATAGGTGTAGGAACGATCGCCGTACCAACACGCCAACCGTGGCTGGGGCACCTCGCGGCCGAACAACACGATGTTGCGACTCTCCCACGGTGTCTCGTCCATGAGTGCGGTCAGATGCTCGCGCGCTTCCGTCAACGTGAAGACATCGGTGTGATACCAGACCTCGCCGTCGTAGGGCAGCAACTGCCGAACGTCACCGCGGTCGAACAGTGTCATCGTTCGCGGTAGTCGCGGGCTCCACCCGCTTCGGGTTCCACTTCCAGCACGATGCCGTCGATGGCCACCACGCGGGCCACCTCGCCGGCCTTCACCGGAGTGGCGCGGTTGGTGCGCGCCTTCCAACGCGATTCGCCGATCTGTACCGCACCGTCGGGGGCGATGTCGGTCACGGCGCGACCGGTCTCGCCGATCAAGCGCTCACGACCGATGGTGGGCGTGGCGAAGCGGGTGCGCGTCATGCTGGGCATGCCCGAGATGTAGGTGAGGGCGATGCCACCGATGCCCACCAACAACGTCAACCACGACACGCGCAGGTTCTGCTGATCGAACGTGGGGAACAAGAACACCGACCCGATGGAGAACGCCACCAGACCCACACCGGTCCAGAGACGTGGTAATCCCACCTGAACGTCGACGGCAAAGGCCACGAAGCTGAACAGGATCAAGCCCAGCGCCCAACCCCGTTCGGGCAACGCGCCCATTCCGTAGAAGCCGAGCAACGTGAGCACCGCTCCCACCACACCGGCCACACCGATGCCGGCGGTGAAGAACTCGAACACGATCAAGGCCAGACCGATGATGAGGAACAGGTACGCCACCGGCGGACTGGCCGAGGTGTGCAGCATCTGCGGCCACAGTCCCAACTTGTGGAAGCGAACGGTGGTGATGTCGTTGGCCACGGTGCCGTCGTCGTTCAGGTTCTCGACCGCGGTGTCCAGTTCCACGCCGTCGATGGTGAGACCGTCGAGGGCGAACACCATGTTGCGAATGGTGGGTGCGCCTTCGTCGCTGATCTCCAACTTCAACGCTCCGGCGCGACGCGCGTCCTGGAAGCCCAACGTCTCGGTGCGCAACGTGTCGGTGGCCTCTCCGAAATCGACACCGTCCACCAACGGTGTGCCGGTGCGACCGATTCGCGCACCCGGCGCCATGCCTGTGGCGTCGGCGGCCGACAACAGCTGGGCGGGAAGACCCGTGGCGCGCGCCCCCGACGGGCCCACCCAGATGGCCACCGGCACCGAGGCGTCGGCGATGCGCTCGTACAGATC
>JAURHL010000128.1 GCA_030833305.1 Acidimicrobiales bacterium
GGTCTCCGGGTAGTACGGCCGCACGGCCAAGCCGACCAGCGGGTCGTTACGCGTGATCTCGAACTGCTTGATGACGGCGTCCACGGTGAACGGGGTTCCGTCGTGGAAGGTGACCCCGGCACGCAGCGTCAGGGTCCACTCGGTGAAGTCGGCGTTCGGCTCGATGGACTCGGCCAAGTACGGGACGACGTCACCATCGGCGGTGAAGGTGAACAAAGGATCGAAGACGGCTTGGGCCATGGTCAATCCGGATACGGCCAACGCCGACGCGGTCGGGTTCAGGCCGTCGACGTCGGCTTCGAGACCGACGCGCAAGGTTCCTCCGGCCACCGGCTCACCGGCCGGTTCGGTCGTCGGCGCTTCCGAGCCTCCCGTTGCTTCTGTGGTGTCCGGTTCTCCGGAATCGCTGCCACCGTCGTCGCCGCCACCGCAGGCGACGGCGAAGACCATGAGGCTCGCGGGTGTCGCGCCGAGCAAACGCCCCGAGCGCCGTCTGGTTGTTTTCACGTGCTTTCCCCCTTGTCGACCGGGTCCAGCGGATCCGGAGTTGTGTTCACGGCCCAACGAACGAGCACCCCAATCGCGGCCCCCACCGTCGTGCGACCCTCACCCTAGTCGCTGGTGGGACGGGGTCAAGGATGAGTCCTTCGATTTCGATCCGACGCGGTCGGGTCAAGTGGGCGACAATGGTTCATGGGCGCAGTGGATCGAATTCGACCCGAGGGGATCACGGTTCCGTTGGCGAGTCGATTGCCGGTGGGCACCGAATTCCACGCCGAGGTGATGAAGCGCCACGAGGTGGCGGTGCGGGATCGTCGTCCCACGTATCGGGATCCGGTGAGTGGCTACACGGTCTTCACGGCTCGGTTCCTGGCCGATCGCGGGTACTGCTGTCGTAGCGGATGTCGGCACTGTCCGTACGAATCCGAATGAAGGCAATCACGGGGAAGCGACACCAACCCGAGGTCACGAACCTCGTGACACTCTCCGATACGGTTGACCCATGGTCGACAAGTTGATGAAGAGGTTCCATGTCCCGGCCAACAAGGTCGTCGATCTGGACGAGCGGCCGACCGACGAGACTCTGGGCTGGGACAAGGACTCGGCCAAGGGGGAGCTGGCCAAGGTGATCGGCCAGATGGCGTTCCTGCAACACCGACTCATGGCCGAGGCCAATCAGAGCCTGCTGGTGATCCTGCAGGGACGGGATGCATCCGGCAAGGACGGGTTGGTGCGTCACGTGATGACGGGGATGAATCCGGCCGGGGTTCGGGTGGTCAGTTTCAAGGTGCCCGCGGGTGCCGAGAAGCAACACGACTATCTGTGGCGTTGCCACGCCGCCCTACCGGCCCGGGGGGAGGTGGGAGTGTGGAATCGCAGCCACTACGAGGACATCTTGGTGCCGCGCGTGAAGAACCTCGTTCCCGAAGACGTGTGGCGCGCCCGATATCGGCACGTCCGGGACTTCGAACAGATGCTCGTCGACGAGGGAACGACGATCCTGAAGTTCTATCTGCACGTTTCGCACGAGGTCCAGAGGCAGCGGCTGCAAAAGCGCATCGACAATCCCGAGAGCAGTTGGAAGCACGATCCGAGCGACATCAGCGACCGCAAGATCTGGCCGTTGTACCAGCAGGCCTACGAGGATGTCCTTCGTGAGACGTCACGTCCGCACGCGCCCTGGTACGTGATTCCGGCCGATGTGAAGTGGGTCCGTGATCTGGCGGTGGCCAAGATCATGCTCGAGGCGCTGGAACGCATGGATCCGCGGTTGCCTGCGCCGAAGGACGATCTCAAGGGCATCACCATCGTCTGATTGACAACAAGTCAAGGTGGGGGATTGGTCGTCGAGGGTGGGCCCTCGTCTACATTTAATTCGTCGAACGGAGTTGTTCGACGGAAGGAGTCGGCGTGTCGAACGAGCGCGAGATCATGACCTGGGAGATCTTCGGAGAGGCCTCCCGAAAGCTGGCGCAGATGGTGGCCGATGACGGCTACGAGCCCGACATGATCCTGTCGATCGCCCGAGGCGGACTTCTGATCGGTGGTGCCCTCGGCTATGCCCTCTCGGTGAAGAACGTCTACACGATGAACGTAGAGTTCTACACGGGAGTCGACGAACGTCTCGAGGTTCCCCGTATTCTTCCGCCGGCGCCCGATTTCGTCGACCTCGCCGATGCCAAGATTCTCATCGCCGATGATGTGGCCGACACCGGGCACACGCTGCGCAGCGTGCAGCAATTCTGTGAGGGCAAGGTGGGCGAAGTGCGCACCGCCGTGTTGTACGAGAAGCCGCACTCGGTGGTGCAAGCCGATTACGCGTGGAAGCGCACGACCCTCTGGATCAATTTCCCCTGGAGCGACAAGGATCCCGTGGTTCGTCGTGCCGGAGTGGCGCTGGACGCCTGATCACGTGTGGCGTTGGACGCCTGATCATGTGTGGCGCTGGACGCCTGATCACTCTCTGCTGAGCACGCGCAGCGCGCAATGCCGGCCGCTGGCCCCCCAGATCCCCGCACCGGGGAAGGTGGCCGCTCCGCACAGATACAAGCCGGGTACGGCGGTCTCGTAACGAACCAATTCGCGGGGTTTGCCGCGCAACGCCGCCAGCGGACCACCGGCGAAACTGGTGGCGTGCCCTTCGGGCATGTGGAAGTCCGACTCGTACACGTCGGGGGTCATGGCGCGCCACGCGGTCATGGAGTCGATCGGTCGATTCTCGAGCAACGACGAGTAGCGATCGAGCCAACGACGCGGTTCGTCGGAGTTCGCCCAGCCTCCTCGGAGCGCGTACGGGGTGAAGAGGGCCTCGAGGCTGAAGACGTGTCGGCCAGCGGGCGCCATCGACGGGTCGAGAGCCGTGGGGATGTTGGCGAAGAAGATCGGACGGTCGGCGACGCGACCCTCGGGGATGTCGAGGAACGCGCGGTGCATCGCGGCGACGGACGGAACGATCATCGTCGACGCGACGTCGGGGTCGGCTCCGATGCGGTCGAACACGTTCCGGTCGAGCTGTTTGTACCGCGGGAGTTCGCTGATGACTCCGTCGATCTTGCTTTCGTAGCCCTGCTGGTGACTTTGGCGTCGCCAGCGCTCGATCATGGGTCCGGCGCCCGCGGGGGGATTCTCGATCCACTCGAGGATCGTCCGACGCGGATCGGCCGCCGAGATCACCGTGCGCGTGGCGATGACGTCGCCCGAGGTCGTGCGGACCGCGCGGACCCGTCCCCGTTCGACGACGATCGATGTCGCCGCCGTGGACGTTCGAAGCTCGCCGCCGAAGGACGCGAACGATCGGGCCAACGACGCCGCGAGCATTCCGCTGCCTCCACGAGGCCGTCCGACCGCGGCCACGTGACGGAACGCGTACGTGAGGGCACCGAGACCCGTGCCGGGCAATTCGGGCGACAGGCCCCACACCACCGGTCCGGTGGCCAGCGCGGGCGCGTACACCGCTTCGTCGTCGAAGAACTGGCGCATCACGTCGGCCGCGCTCATTCGACTCCAGCCGAGCAGGCGTCGCGCTCCGGCGCCGCCCTTGGAGAGAACTGTGGCCAGTAGACGACGCCGTTCAGGTCCGGCGGCGGCGGCGGCGAGCACGAGTCGCGCCACGGGTACGGCGGCCGCGGCGTAGCGCCGGTAGGCGTCGACCTGATGGGGGTACGTGAGCGCGAGGCCGTCGAGAGTCTGCTCGACCGAGTGCATGATGGGCCACGCCGCACCGCCGTCCCACGGGATGTTGACCTGATTTGGCTCGACCTCGAGGTACTCGAGTCCGTGTCGGTCGAGTTGCAACTCTTCCATGACCGGTGTCGTGCGGAACGTGATGTGGTCGCAGTTGCAGATGTTGACCGATGCGCCCGCGAAGTCGACCGTGGACGAGCAGCCGCCGACCGAGTCGCGCGCTTCGAGCAGGACGGTCCGCTTTCCGGCTCGGGCCAGATACGCGGCGGCCACGAGTCCGTTGTGTCCGGCTCCGATGACCACCACGTCGGCTTCGAAGTCGACGGTGCTCATGACTCCATCTTGCCCGAACCGGTATCCTGCCGGCGTGTCGTCACGTCATTTGTCCCACTTGCGCGGCCCCGAAGTCGCGCAGGCACTGACGTCGTCGTCGGTCCTCGTGCAACCTCTCGGAGCCATCGAGCAACATGGTCCGCATCTCCCATTGATCACCGATCTGGCGGTGGCCGAAGCGGTGGCCGAGGCGGCGGTACCCGTGGCGGCCTCGCGAGGTGTCGATGCCTGGCTCCTGCCCCCGATCGCTTACACGAAAAGCAACGAGCACGCGTGGAACCCCGGGACGATCTGGATGTCGGCGCGCACGATGTTGAGCGTGCTCGAGGATCTGGGCCGTTGCGTGGCGGCTACGCCGGTGCGCAAATTGGTCTTTCTGAACGGTCACGGGGGCAACAGTGCTCTGGTCGCCATGGCCAATCGCGAACTTCGTCTGCAGTACGGGTTGGAGACCTTTCTGGCTCATCCGTCGATGCCCGCGGATCAGGGCGGGGGTTCGGCACCTTCGGAATTGGGGATGGGAATCCACGGCGGAGCCGAGGAGACGTCGCTGATGTTGCATCTGCGACCCGACCTGGTGGACATGTCCCAGGCGGTGCGCGCGGTGCCCGAGCACCTCGCCGAGAACAAGATGGTGCGCTTCGGTGGCGCGGTGCAGTTCGGATGGCTCAGCAACGACTTCGGTGATCACGGACACATCGGTGATCCGACGAGCGCCAACGCGTCCGACGGCGCTCGATTGTTCGCCGGTGCCGTGGACGCGTTCGTCGACGCACTGGTCGAGATCGCCGCGTTTCGACATCGCGTCTGAGAAATGAAAAAGGGGGCCGGTTGCCCGGCCCCCTTTTCACCACTCGGGTGTCGCGAGATCAGAGGCCGATCTCGGGGTTGATGAACTCGTTGGTGTACATGTCCTCGGCGGTCAGGTCGGCCGGCACGTCGAGGCCCGCGTCCTTCATCTTCTGGAGCGCCTTGTTGGCGCGGTCGAAGTCGAAGTCACCGAGCGTGTCGTTCGGGCCGTTGCCCACCAGACCGAGCTCCTTCTGCGTCTCGACCGAATAAGCCGACACGCCCTCGCCGTACACCCAGAAGTCGGCGTACTGCTCGACGGCGTCGATGATGATCGCGTTGGCGCGATCCGGGCCGTTCACGAAGTCGATGGCCGCCTGCTGAACGATCGGCACGAACAGCTTCAGGCAGTCCGAGAGCGCTTCCTTGTCGGACTGACGAATCGCCAAGGAGGCGGCGTAGATCTCGAATCCGGCGTCGTGGATCAACTGGTACTTGACGTCCTTGCCCCACTCGGTGAACTCGTTCTTGTACTGCCACGGCTCGGCGGAGGCGAAGCCCTGCTGAGCGATCTTTCCGCCCTCGGAGATGAAGCGGCTCGGGCCTCCGTCGTAGGACGGGTCGATCTGGTCCTCGCTCACGACGCCTTCGGCCTTGAAGACCTCGAGGTAGGTGCCACCCGCGAACACGTTCATGGTGATTCCCTGCTCACCGAGGTCGGCGATGGTCTCCACGTCGGGGTAGGTCTCGGGATCCCACATGATGATCTGCGGGTTGATCTCGAGCGGAGCGACGATCGCCTTCGTCGGCATCTCGGCGTAGTTCTGGATGGCCTCGTCGGTGGAGACGTAGCCGAGCAGGATCGACTTGTCCTGATACATGGTGGAGACGACCTGCTGGAAGCCGATCGCCGGGCCGCCGACCCGGATTTCGATCTTCACCCCGGTGTCGACCCCGCCGGACGCCACGAGCGGGCCGCGGACGACCTTCTTGGCATCGTCGATCTCGGGGTTCGCGCCGACCATCTGGTAGAGCGCACCGTGCTCGGACTCGGGGTTCCA
>JAURHL010000129.1 GCA_030833305.1 Acidimicrobiales bacterium
CTTGTTGTTTTGCGCATAGTGAGGACAGATTTAACCCATCCTGAAAGACGTGAGTCTGTGAAGAAATTTTCTAACTACGCTTTTCTTCGCTCGTATTCGCCCCGTCGTCAGCCACCCCGCACGCGCACACGCTCACGACAACAACTCGCGCACACGCTCACGACAACAACTCGCGCACACGCTCCTTGGGGCGTCCGATGATCGCGCGGTTGGCGGTCACCACCACCGGTCGTTGCAAGAGTTGCTTGTGTTTCACCAACACGGCCACCACCTGATCGGCGGTGCGCACGTCGTCGTCGGTGAGACCCAACTTCTTCCACATGCTGTCCCGGCGAACCAGGTCGGTCACGGGGTCCTCGAGCTTGGCGATGATCGACCGCAAGGTGGCGGCGTCGGGCGGGGTCTTGATGTACAGCACCACCTCGGCGTCCACGCCGAGCTCCTGGGCAATGCTCACGGCATTGCTGCTGCTGTTTCAATGCGGGTTGTGATAAATCGTCACCTTGGCCATGGCGCCACCGTACCCCGTTGGCGAGCGTTTGCCCTGCATAGGGCATAAAACTTGACCCGGCACGGTTTCGTTTCGTAACATAACTGTCACATCGAGGCACCGGTACTGCAGCAGGTCTTTTTCCGCCCGCACCTGACGCAGAGCTGGTGCCTCGGTCGTTCCCCGACGTCATCGCTCGAGCGCGACACCCGTCATTCGTTCATGGCGCGGCGACCGTTGAGAGCCCGTCCGAGCGTCAACTCGTCGGCGTACTCCAGGTCTCCGCCCACCGGCAATCCGGAGGCCGGCCGCGTCACGCGAATACCGAACGGCTCGAGCAGTCGAGCCAGGTACTGCGCCGTCACCTCACCTTCGGTGTTGGGGTTGGTGCACACGATCACCTCGGAGATCTCCTCCTTGCCGATTCGCATCACCAACTCGCGCATCTTCAGTTGATCGGGTCCCACACCCTCGATGGGGTTCATCACCCCGAGCAACACGTGATACCGACCGCGGAACTCACCGGTGCGCTCGAGCGCGATGATGTCGCGACTCTCCTCCACCACGCAGATTTGGGTGCCATCGCGCTTCGGATCGGCACAGATGGGACACAGTTCGCCCTCGGCGAAGTTGAAGCACCGCGAGCAGAACTGAACGCGCGCCTTGGCATCGCTGATGGCGTCGGCCAGACGACGCACGTCCTCGGCCGGCAACTTCAGTAGATGGAACGCGATGCGCTGCGCCGAACGCGGCCCGACTCCGGGCAGGCGACCCAATTGATCGATCAGGTTCTGAACGGGAAGCGTGTACGTGGAGGCCACGGTTCGATCGCCCTCGGGCTATTCCTCGACGGTCTCGATGACCGAACCCGGGAACATTGCGGACAGTGATTCGGTGAGGTCCTTCTCGGACACCGTCGGCAAGTTCTTGATCTCGTCGATGTCGATGGTCTCTTCTTCGACGACCGGCTTCTTCGCGATGGGCTTCGAGTCATCGGGACGAGTCTCGATGATCACGGGGCACTTTCCGGCTCCGGCGCGATGCACGACGTCGGTGATGTCGGTGAGATATTCCTTCACGCGCTTGGCGGCGTGTTCGTTGTCGACCACCAACACGATGGTGCCGTCGCGGTGCGCGGGCTTGGCCATTTGAGCAACCGCCCGACGCATGCCCTTCATCTCGTTGATGACCGCGGTCGACCAGTTGGTCACCACGTCGGCCGCACTCATCGTGGTCGCCGTCACCGGCGCATCGGTCGAGGCCGCGGGTGGCGGCGCGACGGACGTCGTCGGTTCCGGCACCGGCGCGGGAGTTTCCGCTCGGGGCGTGGGTGTGCTGGGGTCCTTCACCCGACCACCCAGAACCGCACGGCCCGTGGACGGATTCACGGGGGCGGGCGCGATGACGGGACGGTTCTCGATCTCGCGTTCGAGCCGTTCGATGCGCGCCATCAAGGCTTCGACACCCATCTGCAACTCGCGGTGCACCAGTTTGACCAACGACACTTCGAGCACGACCCGCGGATCGGGCGCACCCTTCATGTCGTTGATGGTCTGACCCAACGTCTCGATGATCTTGACCACGCGGGGCGTTCCCAGCCGTTGGGCTTGATCGCTCACCTCGGCGGAACGACGTTCGGACAACTGCACCAACTCGGGAGCCATCTGCGACAGGAAACAATCCCGTAGATGCGCCACCAGGTCGTCGACGATCGAACGTGGTTCGCGACCCAACGACACGGACTGAGCCACCGCGGCCAGCAAACGACCGGCGTCGTAGGCGACGAGTGCCTCGACGAACTCATCGACCGGTGTGGCTTCCTCGGCGATGCCACCGACCGCCACGGCCAACTCGAGCGCCGACAACGTGTCGCGTGCCGAGCCGCCACCTTGTTCGACCACCGCTTCGATGGTCTCGGGTGACACGTCGAGGCCGGCATCGGCCACCACCCAGCGCACGTGCTCTTCCAGCTCGGATTCCTGCAGCAAATGGAACTGCAGATGCTGGGTACGACTGCGAATGGTCTCGCCGACCTTCTGCGGATCGGTGGTGGCCAACACGAAGACCACACCCGGAGGAGGTTCTTCGAGCGTCTTCAAGAGAGCCGCTTCGGCACTCTTGGACAGCATGTGCACCTCGTCGAGAATGAAGACCCGGTGTCGACCGGGCGAACCGAGCGACGCCGACGCGATGATCTCGCGGATGTCGGCCACTCCGTTGTTGCTGGCCGCGTCCAGCTCGATGACGTCGAAGCTGTTGCCGGTCTGCACCGCCAGACACGACGGACAGGCACAACAGGGCTCGCCGTCGACCGGGCTGTCGCAGTTGAGCACCTTGGCCAGGATGCGCGCCGTGGTGGTCTTGCCCGTGCCACGAGGGCCGGAGAACAGGTAGGCGTGACCCTCGCGGGAGTTGACGACGGAGTTCTTGAGCGCCCGGACGATGTGCTCCTGGCCCTTCAGTTCGCTGAAGCGCTGCGGCCGATACCGGCGGTAGAGGGATTGGGCGGCCATCGCCTCCGACTGTAGTGGTGGGGTGCGAGCCCTGCTTGCCCCCGTTCCGGCGGGTCGGGAAACTACCGTGGAGCACGATCATGCCGAACGCCATCGACCGTCGAACCACAGGCACCCACGCGCCGTCCCGTCGTCGGGTGTGGCGTCGCTTGGCCGCCGTCGCGTTGGGTCTCGGCTCGGTTCTGTTGATGTCGGCCGCCCCCGCCGCGGCCGAGACGACCCTCGTCACCTCCAGTCCCGCCGACGGCGAAAAACTCATCACCTCTCCCACGCAAATCACCGCCACGTTCAGCGCCGCGGTTCCCGACAACGCCGTTCTCACCGCGGTGTGCGAGGGCAATCCGGCACCGATCGGCACCGTCTCGGTGGGCGCCGACGGCATCTCACTGATCGCCCCGCTCACCGCGGCTCTGCCGGTGGGCACCTGCAACGTCACCTACTCGGTGCCCCAAGCCGACGGCAAGGTGGCAACCGGAGGCTTTTCGTTCGAGGTCCTCGACCCCGACACCGCCGATCCCACCGACGCGATCACCGACGATTCCGACGGGGGCATGTTGGCCACCGACCCGCCACCCGTCAGTGGACCACTCGGCTTGGCCCGCGTGGTGGCCTACGCGTCGCTGGCCGCTTTGTTCGGCGCCGCCGCGTTCATGGTGATGGCCTGGCCCGAGGGTGTCGACTACATCAACGTTCGTCGTTACCTGCGCACGGTGTGGGTCATCGCTCTGGTCAGCAACTACTTCGTGGCCGTCCTGCGCACCTGTTTGATGAGCGGCAAGAGCGTCACGGCGGCGATCAGCCCGTTCGGCTGGGGTGACTTGTTCGACAACGCCAGCGGTATCTCGGCTTTCGCCCGCGTGGTGTTCGTGGCCGGGGCATTCATCATCGTCGCGCGCCCCGAGCGACTTCTCGACCCGCAATCGCAGCCGCTCGCGGTCGGACTTCCCGCGGCGGCCATGGCCACCTTCGCGTTCACCCGCACCATCGACGAGTTCTCGCTGCTCGGCGTGATGTCGGGGATCGTGCACACGCTGTCGATCGGCCTCTGGTTCGGTGGCCTCCTGGTGCTCGGTCAAACGGTGCTGGTCGGTCCGGGGGACGAGGACGTGGCCCAAGCCGTGCGCGGATACGCACGATGGATCCGTGTCTTCGTGATGATCGCGGTGATCTCGGGATTGATCTCGCTCTACAGCCTCGATGGAGGCGCGGTGCTCACCAGTCGTCACGGACGACTCGTCATCTTCAAGGCCATCGGTGTCGCGGGCATGGTGTATCTGGGAGTGGCTCTGCGCCAATACATCGCGCGCAACGTGGCCAAGCGACGCGACATCAACGGACGCACCGCCGGCAAACTTCGACGCGCCGTGATGGCCGAAGCCGCCATCGGCGTGTTCGTGTTGATCGTCACCTCGTGGACCGTGGCCACGCTGCCGCCCAACGTGGACCCGCCGGGAACCGACAAGACCAACTACGCCTTCGTGGGCGAACGGTCCGGTGGGGCGTTCGACGTCCAAGTGAAGATCACACCCGCCGTGGTGGGAGCCAACGCGGTGCGCATCGACCTCTTCTCGCCCGAAAAGGGTCTCACCGATCTGACGGTGCAGTTCAACCCGCCCACCAACACCACCGCCAGCGTCACATTGAACGTGCCGCTGGATGGCGTCGGTGCCGCACGCTTGCCGATGAAGGAAGGGGTTCCCTTCGGTGCCCCGGGTCTGTGGACGGTCATCGTCACGGCCAACGGGCCCGACGGACCGTTGCCCTCGGTGACCTACACCGTCTCGGTGATGAGTGGTTCCGGAGAACCCACCGACACCACGCTGCCCGCGGGAAGCACCACGTTGCCGGCCCAGACCGGCGGAACCGTCGTGGTCCCCTTGGGTTCCACCACCGTGCCGGCGGGCATTCAGCCGGTCACCGCCAGCGTGGCCCCGTAAGCACGGCCAATGAGGCCTTTCCTCCCTGCCAACTGAGTCCCTCTCGGCGGTTGGCGAGTAGCGTTTCTCCCGTGACCAGCAGCAACCCCATGCAGGACAAACTCGACGATCTACTCGCGCGCAAGGAGCAGGCGCTCCTGGCCGGATCGCCCCGGGCCATCGAACGCCAACATGAAAAGGGCAAGATGCTCGCCCGCGAGCGTCTGGAGTACCTGCTCGATCCGGGCTCGTTCCAGGAACTCGACATGCTCGCCCGCCATCGCGCCCATGCGGCCGGCCTCGAGGAGCATCCCTACACCGACGGCGTCATCACCGGATGGGGAACCGTCGACGGTCGCAAGGTGTTCGTCTTCTCACAGGATTTCACCGTGTTCGGCGGCGCCCTCGGCGAAGTGTTCGCCGAGAAGATCCACAAGTTGATGGATCTGGCCCTGAAGGTGGGCGCACCGGTCATCGGTCTGAACGACGGTGCCGGAGCCCGTATCCAAGAAGGTGTGGTGTCGTTGGCGAGCTACGGCGGCATCTTCTACCGCAACGTGCAGTCCAGCGGCGTCATCCCGCAGATCTCGGTCATCCTCGGACCGTGCGCCGGTGGGGCCGTGTACTCGCCGGCCATGACCGACTTCATCTTCATGGTTCGCGAGAGCAGTCACATGTTCATCACCGGGCCCGACGTGGTCAAGACCGTCACCGGTGAAGAGGTCACCCTCGAAGAACTGGGTGGCGCCATGAGCCATGCCAGCAAGAGCGGTGTGGCCACGTTCGTGTCGGCCGACGAGAAGTCCTGCCTCGACGACGTTCGCTTCCTGCTGTCCTTCATGCCGCAGAACAACATGGAGGAAGCTCCGGTTCTGG
>JAURHL010000012.1 GCA_030833305.1 Acidimicrobiales bacterium
ACCGGTTCGGCAGCCAGATCCGCACGCACTATCCGCTCGAGGCGGCCACCGAGGTCATGATCATCCGCCAGGAGGCCCGTCCGCCGAGCGTGGGTTCGATCACCGTCACGGTTCCGGCCTACATGGAACTCATCGTGGCCTCGTTCAGCCAATTGGCCCGCGCCAGCAGTCAGGTGAATCAGCGCAGCGGTGTGTCCGTGCGCCTCAGCGTGAGCAACTACGAGGTCATGGCCGCCAACGCGTTGCGCCGCGGCTTGCGTCTCGGCGAGACCAACGTGGTGCCCCGGGTGTGCGACCTCGACTCGTTCGCCGCGTCCACCGGCGGCAAAATCGAGATCGAGGCGATGGAAGACGGACGCGAAGGCCACGTGTTGCGCGAGCTGGTCAAGGCCGCGGTGCTCACGTCGTATCGCGACCTGGTCAGTCCCGAACTGACGCGCGACATCGTCACCGCTTTCGAGGAGGGGGCGGTGGTTCACACCGGCGAGGACGTCCCGTCGGTCGAGCAAGCCGGTCTCATCGAACAGATTCCGGCGTTGAAGGCGGCGGTGTTGCCGTTGCTCGCCGGTGACGACAGCCCGGCCAGCATCGCGTCGGCCGTGGAGTTCGTGCTCGAGGGAATGCACCTGTCCAAGCGACTGAACAAGGATCAGAGCGCGGGCAGCGGCGGCACGTACCGCAGTCGGTGACCCACGGGTCCGACGGTACGTCGGACGACGGCGCTACTCAGCGGCCATCCAACTTGCTCTCGATGTTCTTCAACGCGTCGACCACCCGGTCGGTCTCGCTGCGGTGCTCGTGCACCAGGCGCACCAACCAGAAGCGCATGAAACGAGCCAACGAATAGCGCACGAACAGAGCCGTGCCGGCGATCACGAGAGCGAGTCCGATGAGGGTGCCGGTGGCGAGGAAGGCGATCTGGTCGCCCATCTCGGTGGTGCCGCTGGCTTGGAATCCGCCCACGATGGCCATCGCGACACCGGCGATGAGGGCCACGGTGCCGATGGCCAACAGCCAACGTTCGCGGTCGGCGCGGGCGCCACGCAGTTTCAATTCGCCGATCTCTTCGGTGAAGGTCTGGATGCGGTTCTCGTTCATGGGTCGGTTCCGTTTCTCTGTTGTCGCTTGTGTTCTCGATTTTCGGTTGCTCGACGTGATGGTCACGAGCCCAGGTAGGCCCCCGCCAGTACATCATCGCCGATCTCGGATGCCTTGCCGGCCATGCGCACGGTGCCGTGGGCCAGCAGGACCGCGGTGTCGGCCACGCCCAACACGGTGCGGGCGAACTGTTCGACGACCAGCACCGACACACCTTCGGCGGCGATCGCCGCCACCTGGGCGTACAACTCGGCCACGATGAGCGGGGCCAATCCCATCGACAATTCGTCCAGCAACAAGATGGCGGGATCGGTGGCCAGAGCGCGCGCCAGCGAGAGCATCTGCTGTTCGCCTCCCGACATCGTTCCGGCCAACTGGGTGCGACGTTCACCGAGCCGCGGGAAGCGCGCGTAGGTTCGCTCCTCGATGTCGCTCATCTTGTGACCGCTGAAGGTGGCCATCAGCAGGTTCTCGCGCACCGTCAAGTTCGGGAAGATTCCGCGACCTTCGGGGATGGTGCACAGACCGGCACGGGCCAGAGCACTGGCCGATGCGCCGGTGACGTCGCGACCGGCCACGATCAGATGACCCGCCGACGGCCGCAGCAAGCCACTGATGACCTTGATGGTGGTGCTCTTGCCGGCACCGTTCGGGCCGAGAAGCGCGACCACCTCACCACGACCGATGGAGAGATTCACGCCGTGCAACACGTCGATGGAGCCGTAGCCGGCTCGCACGTTGCGCAATTCGAGGATGGGCGGTGTGCTCATGAGGTTCCCAGGTAGGCCTGCAACACGGCATCGTCGTGTTGGATCTCGTTCGGTGTGCCGACGGCGA
The DNA here is from genome assembly GCA_030833305.1 of Acidimicrobiales bacterium. Classification (GTDB taxonomy): domain Bacteria; phylum Actinomycetota; class Acidimicrobiia; order Acidimicrobiales; family Ilumatobacteraceae; genus Casp-actino8. The sequence goes on from JAURHL010000012.1 coordinate 1,936, forward strand.
TGATGTTGCCGAGGTCGAGCACGTGGATGCGATCGCACACGTGCATCACCAGGTCCATGTCGTGTTCGACCAGCAGCACACCGAGTCCGTCAGCGGCCAACTCGCGCAACAGCCCGCCGAGTCGTTCGGTTTCGGAGTCGTCCAACCCCGAGGCGGGCTCGTCGAGCAACAGGAGCCGTGGCATGGTCGCCAGGGCGCGTGCGATCTCCACCAAACGCGCCGAGCCGGTGGGCAGATCGCCGGCCACGGATGCAGCCAGATGCGACAAGCCGACCTTGTCGAGCAAGGTGTCGACGGTGCCGTCCACGTCGGGAACCGCGGCCAGTTCGGCGGCCACGCGGACGTTGTCGCGCACCGTGAGAGACGAGAACAATTCGAGTCGTTGAAACGTTCGCGCGAGACCGCGCTTGGCGCGCCGGTGCGGGGCCTCGCGTGTGATGTCCACTCCGCTGACGAAGACTTGACCGGCGGTGGGTTCCTGCATACCGCTGATCACGTTGAACAAGGTGGTCTTTCCCGCACCGTTGGGGCCGATGAGACCGGTCACCTGACCGACCTCGGCGTCCAGGTCGACGCCACCGACGGCCATCACGCCGCCGAAGCGCACCATCACCCCCCGTACTTCCAGCAACGACATCAGAGCACCACGCCGATCTTCTGCTCGGCCAGTTCGATGTCCTCGCGGCTGAAGTCCGTGTCCAAACCGGCCAGATCGGGTGACGCCGTGTGCACGCGGGGAGAGTTCTCGACGACGCGTTGCGCGCCGACACCGAACAGAGCGACCAATCCGATGATCAGGATGATTCGTTTGCCGGTGGCATCGAGGGCGCTGCTCCAGTCGACACCCGTGGCGATGGCCATCCCGACGGCCAGCCAGGCACCGGCCATCACGCGCCGACCCGGCGCGGCGGCCGTCAACGCGGGGAGATTGGGCGAAACCGCCAGGATCCAGACCACGCTGGCCACGAAGAACGACCAGTGCGAGATGACGTCGGCGGCGTCGAGGGCCCAAATGCCGAAGGCTCCGGCGGCGCTGATCGCGATCAATCGTGGTTGTTCGATCAACGGACGGAACGAATCACCGATCTGGGCCGCCGCGCCCTGAGGATTGCGACCGAGGGTGATGCCGACCGTGCCCGGACCGATCTTGGTGAGGTTCTTCACCGTGGGCACGATGGTGGCCAGCACCGAGTTACCACCCAACAACAATCCACCGAAGAGCGCGCCGGCCACCGAACCGACACCACCGACCACGGCCAACAGCACGATCGGCAGGCTCTGCGTGAATTCGTATTGCTGTGGGCTCACCTTGTCGCCGGCCAGTGCACCGGCACAGGCGGCGATGCCGGCCGAGATCGCGAAAGCCGCCAACTTCGTGCGGGTGAGGCTCATACCCAACGTGGCGGCGGCAGCGGGAGAGTCCTTCAACGCGACCAGGCGTCGACCGAGACGACTGCGACGCACGGCCACCACGATCAAGCCGAGAATCGCGAAACAGACCGAGGCCAGGATCAGTCGGGCCCGTGGAGTGTCGATGGTGACGAAGGGAATCCGCAACACGGGCACGGTGATGTTGCCGGTTTGGAAGGTCTGGCGCTGGTTGAAGACGATCTTGCTGACCATCACCGCGAACGCCGCCGTGGCGAGGGCGAGGTAGATGCCCGACAGTCGCAACGCGGGCAGTGCGACGATCGCACCCACGATCGCGACGATGACGATCGCGACGACGAGCGTGACCAGGTTTCCGTTGCCCGGAAGCTTGGACATGGCGATGGCCCCGAGTCCGGCGAACGTCAGTGGTGCCAACGACATCTGGCCGGCGTAACCGGTGAGCGGCACCAGTGACAGCGTGACCATGGCGAACGTGAAGCCGTTCAGCAACAGAAGGGTGTTCGACCGGGTGAGCATGCCGGAGATACCGACGACGACCACCACGAGCGCGACCGCACCCATGATCGCCGTGCGCCACTCGGGCACGCGGTTCTCCTCGCGCAACTTCGTCGTGCCGACGCGCAAACGACTCTGCGGTCGCGCCAGCAACGCGATGAACAACACGATGGTGGGCAGGGCCGATCGCACGCCCGACAACGAGAAGCCGAAGGCCGTCTGGGGGAACCACGACTCGTCCGACACCATCAGGTAGTAAGCGTCGAGGAGTCCCAGCAGACCGGCGCCGAGGAACGTGAGAGGCAGGCTCTTCAAGCGCCCGATGATGGCGGCGGCGTACGCGTTGATGACCAGCAGCACCAGTGGCTCGATGTTGAGCTGTTGATCGCCGGCCAGCAGGATTCCGGCGAGTCCGGCCAACGACGCGCTGATGCCCCAGGCGAACATGGACACGCGGTCGGGTCGACCGCCGTTCAGTTCGGTGAGGTTGCGATCATCCACGACCGCGCGCATGGCCACACCCATACGGGTCTTGTACAGAACGATCCGCAGGATGATGGCCACCACGACGGCGCAACCGAACGTGATGAGGCGGTGCCAGCTGACGTTGAAGCCGCCGATGGAGATGCTGTTGCCCTCGTAGAACTTGAGGAACGCCTCTCGACTGGCGTCGTTGGGCCAGATCCAGTTGGCCAGGCCGATCATGAAGGCGAACAGCGCCACGGTCACCGACAAACGCACGACCTCGGTCGTGCCCTGCAGACCCCTCATCACGAAACGTTCGGTGACGATCCCGAACAGCGGACACAGGATGAACAGCGTGATGAACAACGCCAATGGTGCCGGGAGATCCCAGTCGAATCGCAGTTGCCAATAGGTGAACGCCGACAACATGCCGGTGGCCCCGTGGGCGAGATTGAAGATGCCCGAGGTCGTGTAGGTGACGACCAGTCCACTGGCCACCACCGCGTAGATGGCACCCGTCGACAAGCCGATGATGGTGAACGTCAGCAGTTCCTGCATCAGCGGCCCGTCGTCCGGTTCATCGGGGTGCGTTCATCGTGTTCGATGATCAGTTGGGTCGTGTCGGGTCGATGGACACCGATGTGTCACCGAAGTCGCCCTCGATGGCCACTGCGCCCTCGGCATCGTCGCAACGCCAACCGTTGCCGTTGTCGTCGGCACTGCCACGTTCGGGATACACCCGCTGCCAGGTGCCGTCGACGACGCCCATGATGAGACCGCAACGCGGCGGTTCGTTGCTACCGGGGTTCGACTCGGCGTGCAGACCACCGGCCGTCCACGAGGTCACCTTCTTGGCTTCTGCCAGCACGCACTCGCGCTCGAGCACGTTGTCGTTGGCGTCCAGACACGCGTTGGCCGACTGCACGAACAGCAACATGGCCGACACGGCTTGCTGACCCAAACCGGCGATGCGGCCGTCGGGGTTGTACGTGGCCATCATCTCGAGGAACGTGGCCAACGCCGGGTTCTGGTCGGCTTCTTCGAAGGGCGAATACACGGTGCGCACGCGCAGGCCCTCGGTGGCCTCGGCGTTGCCCTCGGCGACGATTTGCTCGCTGTAGTGGTTGGCGTCGTTCAACACCAGATCGGGCACGTAGCCCACCTCACGCATGGCCTTGTAGAGCAGGATCATGTTGCCCGGCTCGCCCACGACCGAGAGCATGGTGATGCCCTCGTTCTTCAACTGCTGGGCGAAGGGAGTCCAGTTGGCCTCGCCGGCGGGATTGGTGGGGATCATCAACGGTTCCCCGAATCCGCCGAGGGCGGCCATGGTGCCCTTGATCTGCTCGGCGACCATCTTGGTGCTCACGAAGTCGCCATAGATGATGGCCGGCTTGCCGATGGCCTCGGCCTGGTACTTCTTGGCCCACAGGAACCACGAGGCGGGCTTCAGGTTCGGCGGGTTCGGGATGGGCTGCACGCGACCGTTGGCGAGCGACGCCTCGGCGGTGACCGCGTAACCGGGGAACGACACCATGCCGCATTCGTGGAAGCGCGGGTACATCTGGTTGTCGAACACCCAACCTCCGCCGACCATGGCGAAGGTCTCCGCGCAGGCCTGCTCGGTGGCGGCCGGAACGTTGAACAGTTTGCCGTCCAGGTCGACGATCTCGATGGGTAGACCGCGCACACCACCTTGGGCGTTGCACCAGCCCGCGAAGGCCTCGGCGGCGTCGAGCATCTCGACCGTCAGGCCGGGGGCCGCTTCGTAGCCGTGGTCGGTCGCGGTGCCGAGGCGCAAGGTGTCGCCACCGTTCTGACCCTCGGCGATGGTGGGCACTCCGGCGTCGGTGGCCGGGCCACACGGGCTCTCCATGTCGCCGAACATCACGGAGGTCGGCGCATCGGTGGTCGGTGCCTCGGAACCCGACGGAGCCTCCGACGACGGGGCCTCGGTGGCCGGCGCGCTCGTCGCGTCGCCACCTTCCTCGCGATTCGAGCATCCGACCGCGGTGATGGCGACCAGTGCGATCGCGACCATGGCCCGTGTCGAGCGAAGTTTGCTGATCATGATTCCCCCACGATTCCGATCGGGACCCCCACGGCCCGACTCACGTCCGACAATAGCAAGCAGCGGGGCGTTCTCGATAGGGCGCGGATTCCTCGCCGGCGGTGTGCGCCCAACGTTGCTCAAGTGATAAGAACGAACCCGTGTCCGCAGCAACCTCGTCGTCGACAACGGGACCCGACGGAGTGTTCACCGCTCCTCTCGTCGTCGCATACCCGTACAAGCGCACCGTCGGAACCCTGTTGTCCCGTTTCTTCCAGTCCTTGCAGGAAGGTCGACTCGAGGGCACGAAGGGATCCGACGGACGCGTGTACTTCCCGCCGGCCGAATTCGACCCCGTCACCGGTCGTCAACTGGACGAGTGGGTGACCCTGGCCGAGACCGGGACGGTCGTCACCTGGGCCTGGCAGTCGGCCCCGCAACCGGATCAACCCCTGGAACGTCCCTTCGCGTGGGCCCTGATCACCCTCGACGGAGCCGACGTGCCCTTGCTGCACGCCGTCGATGCCGGCGACATGGCGCGCATTCGCACCGGGTCGCGGGTGAAGGTGCGCTGGGCCGACGAGCGTTCGGGTGGAATCCGCGACATCGCCTGTTTCGACCTGCTGGAGGGAGCGTCATGAGCGAGGCCGACGGAATCATGCGGCTGCGCCAGCCGATCTCGGTGACCTACAACTGGTCGGCCGGACCCAACGCCACCAGCCATCTCAATGGTTTGCTCGACGGCACTCTCGTCGGCAAGCGGTGTCCGGGTTGCTCGCTCGTGTACTTCCCGCCGCGCAACGGGGTGTGCCCGAAGTGCGCGCGCATCCTCGGCGACGACGTGGTGGTGGGCCCGCGCGGCACCATCACCACTTTCTGCGTGGTGAACGTTCCGTTCCTCGGCCAGAAGATCAAGTTGCCGTACGTGGCCGCCCAGATCCTTCTCGACGGCGCCGACATCTCGATGCAACACCTCATCCAGGAATGCGAAGCGGCCGACGTTCGTATCGGCATGCGCGTCGAACCAGTGTGGAAGGACCGCAGCGAATGGGGTCCGTCGCTCGAGAACATCGCTCACTTCCGTCCGACCGGTGAACCCGATCGTGACATGGGCGTCGAAGCGGGAGCCAGCTGATGGCGCGCCGAGACGTGGCCATCGTCGCGACGGCCCAGCGACCGAACGAAGTCGGCTCGACGTTGACGTCGGTCGAACTGATCCTGCCCGTCATCAACGACGTGATCGCCAAGGTCGGCATCGAACGCCAGAAGATCGGCTTCTGGTGCCACGGCAGTTGCGACTACATGAGCGGACAGCCGTTCAGTTTCGTGGCCGCGGTGGACGCCATCGGTGCGTGGCCGCCCATCGTCGAGAGTCACGTCGAAGGTGACGGTGCCTTGGCGTTGTACGAGGCGTGGGTGAAGATCCAGACCGGTGAGTGCGACGTGGCGTTGGTGTTCTCCAACGGCAAGACCACCTCGGGTCCCATCGATCGCATCTTGAACCTGCAGGCTGATCCGTACATGGTGACACCGTTGTGGCCGGGTTTCGATTCGCTGGCCGCGTTGCAGGCGCGGGCCTGCCTCGACGCCGGCGTCCTGAGCGAAGCCGACATGGCCGAGGTGGCCGCGCGCAGCTACCGCGACGCGTTGAACAACCCGATCGCCTACGCCAAGGAGAACGTGACGGCCGAACAATTGCTCGCTCGTCCGTACACCACGGCTCCGTTGCGGGCTCACGATTGTGGTGTGCCCGTCGACGGCGCGAACGCGATCATCCTGGCCGCCGGAGACGCGGCACGAAGCTTGGCCGAGCGCCCGGCCTGGATCCGTGGCATCGACCATCGCATCGACACTCAACGCCTGGGGGCTCGTTCGATGACCGAGAGTTCGTCGGCGGCCATCGCGGCGGCCAAGGCCGGCGTCGGCGACGATCGCATCGACATCGCCGAGCTGCACGCGCCGTACACGCACCAGGAGATCCTGCTGCGGCGGGCGATGAACCTCGGTGAAGGCACGCACGTGAATCCGAGCGGCGGAGCGCTGGTGTCCAATCCGGCCATGGCCGCCGGCTTGGCTCGTTTCGCCGAGGCGGCCGAGAGCGTGTTCTCCGGATCCGCCGATCGCGTGTTGGCGCACTGCACGAGTGGTCCGATGTTGCAACAGAACCTGGTGTGCGTGATGGAGGGTGAGTGAGATGGCCGATCTCTGTGCGGTAGTTGGCGTCGGACAAACCAAGCACGCGTCGTGTCGCGCCGACGTGTCCATCGCCGGTCTCGTTCGTGAAGCCGTCGATCGTGCCCTGGCCGATGCCAACATCGGCATCGACGACGTCGACGCCATCGTCATCGGCAAGGCCCCCGACCCGCTCGAGGGCGTTGCCATGCCCGAGTTGTGGTTGGCCGACGCATTGGCGGCGCACGGCAAACCCGTGTTCCGCGTGCACACCGCCGGATCGGTCGGTGGCTCCACCGCCATCGTGGCCGCGCAACACGTGATGGCCGGCATCCACGGCACGGTTCTCACCGTCGGCTTCGAAAAGCAGAGCGACGGCAACGCCATGTGGGCGTTGAGCGTTCCGATTCCGTTCGGCATGCCGGTGCACGCCGGTGCGGGCGGATACTTCTCGCCGATCGTGCGCGGATACATCAAGCGTTCCGGCGCCCCGTCGCACATCGGTGCCATGGTGGCCGTGAAGGATCGCACGAACGCGTGCAAGAACCCGTACGCGCACCTGCACGAGCCGGACTGGACCCTCGAGAAGGCTCTCGAGAGCCCCATGATGTGGGACCCCATCCGCTTCGTCGAGACCTGCCCGTCCAGTGACGGGGCCATGGCTCTCGTGATCATGAGCGAGGAGCGCGCCGACAAGCACGCGGGACCCAAGGCGTGGGTGCACGCCACCGCCATGCGCAGTGAGCCCACCGCGTTCGCGGGTCGCGAGCAAGTGAGTCCGCGCGCCGGCGAGATGTGCGCCGAGGATCTGTGGCGCAAGGGTGGCATCACCAACCCGGCCAAGGAGATCGATGTCGCCGAGATCTACGTGCCGTTCGCGTGGTTCGAACCGATGTGGCTGGAGAATCTCGGTTTCGCTCCGCGCAACGAGGGATGGCGTTGGGTGGAGGACGGGGTCACCGACATCGGTGGCTCGTTGCCCATCAACCCGTCGGGTGGCGTGATGTCGACCAACCCCATCGGCGCCTCGGGCATGTTGCGTTTCGGTGAAGCGGCGATGCAGGTGATGGGCAAGGCCGGCGAGCACCAGATCGACGGTGCGCGAAAAGCGGTCGGCCACGCGTACGGCGGCGGTAGCCAGTTCTTCGCCATGTGGCTGGTGTCGAGCAGCAAGCCCTGACGAACCCGTTCGTCAGGTGCGCGTCCAGTTGGGCGCGCGCTTCTCGGCGAACGCCCGCGGACCCTCTTTGGAGTCGTTCGTGCTGAAGATGGGCCAACCGATCTCGAATTCCAACTTCAACGCCTCGGTCTCGGACATGGCCGCGGTTTCCTGGACGGACTTCAGGATCGCCTCCACGGCGAGGGGCCCGTTGGCGCAGATCATGTCGGCCAGCTCCGTCGCCTTGTCGAGGGCCTTTCCGTCGGGCACCACATGGCCGATGAGGCCGATTTCCTTGGCCTCGGCGGCCGTGTAGCCGCGCGCGGTGAGCAACATCTCGAGCGCGTTGGTGTAGCCGATCTGACGTTGCAGGCGCACGGTGCTACCGCCGACCGGGAACAATCCGCGGCGAGCTTCGAACACGCCGAAGGTGGCGCTCTCGCCGGCGACGCGCAGGTGCGTCGCCTGCAGGATCTCGGTTCCACCGGCCACGGCGTATCCCTCGACGGCGGCGATCAACGGCTTGCGCAGGCGGTAGTGACGCAGCAGCGCCTTCCAGTGAAGGTCGGGGTCGGCGGCCCAACGTTCTTGGTAGGGGTTCGGCCCGGCGTCGTCGTTCGCGCGCGCTTTCAGATCCATGCCCGTGCAGAATGATCCGCCCGATCCGGTCAGGATCGCGCACCGAAGGTCGTCGTCCTCGTTGAGACGCACCCAGGCGTCGGCTAGCCCGACGATCATCGCCGGACTCAGTGCGTTCTTGGCCTCGGGACGGTTCATGGTGACCACCAAGGTGTGTCCCACTTGTTCGACCAGTAGATGCTCGGTGCCTGACATATCGTCTCCGTTTTCCCTGAAACTGCCCTCTATGTGGTAGCACACACGTATGCCCGCACGCACCTTCAACATCGCAGATCTCTTCGAGGCCGCTGTCGACGAGTGGCCCGACCGCGAGTACGTGGCCGACGAGAACGTGAAGCGCACCTATGCCGAGATGGACCGTCGAGCGAATCGCTTGGCTCACCACTTGGCGGCCCAAGGCGTGAAGCCGGGGGACCACGTGGGCATCTATGCGCTCAACCGTGTCGAGTGGGTGGAGGCCCTGTGGGCCATCTTCAAGATTCGCGCGGTCTGGATCAACATCAACTACCGCTACGTCGAGGACGAACTCGCCTATCTCTTCGGCAACGCCGACCTGACGTATCTGATCGTCGAGCCCGAGTACGCCGATCGGGCCCGCGCGGTCCAGCCCGATCTTCCGCAACTGGTGATGGGCCCCGACTTCGAGGCCGCCTTGGCCGCGCAGTCGGATGAGCGCGACTTCGGGCCGCGCAGCAACGACGACATCTACATGCTCTTCACCGGTGGCACCACCGGCATGCCCAAGGGTGTGGTCTGGCGGCACGAGGACGTGGTGATGGCGCTCGGTGGTGGCGTCGACATCACCACCGGTGTGCGCATGACCGAGCCCGGGCAGTTCGTGGAAAAGGGCCGCAACGGTTTCCACTTGTGCGGCCTGCCCATCGCCCCGCTCATGCACGGCGCCACGCAATGGAGCGTGATGGGCCAGAGCTTCGTGGGCAACAAGGTGATCCTGCGCGCCAAGTTCGATCCGGCCGACGTGTTCCGCACCATCGACGCCGAGAAGGTGAACCTGGTGATGATCACCGGTGACGCCATGGCCCGCCCGATGTTGGACCACCTGGTCGATCATCGCGGCGAGTACGACCTGTCGTCGCTGTTCGCCGTCAGTTCGAGTGCCGTCTTGTTCTCGCAGGCGTGCAAGGACCAGTTCATGGACATGTTCCCCAACATCGTGCTGACCGACGCCGTCGGCTCGAGCGAGGGTGGCGCCAACGGCATCACCATGGTGGGCAAGGACGCACCCAAGACCCCCGGTCTCACGGTGAAGGCCGCTCCTGACTCGGTGGTGTTGGGTGACGACCTGCGACCGGTTCCGGCCGGTGTGATGGGCAAGTTGGCCCGTACCGGCAACATCCCGTTGCGTTATCACAAGGATCCCGAGAAGTCGGCCGCCACGTTCGTGACCGGTCCCGACGGCACTCGGTATTCCATCCCCGGCGACTTCGCCGTCATGCAGGAGGACGGGTCGATCACGTTGATCGGTCGGGGCTCCGTGTGCATCAACAGCGGTGGCGAGAAGATCTTCCCCGAGGAGGTGGAGAACGCGTTGAAGTCGCATCCCGAGGTGTTCGACGCCGTTGTGGTGGGCGTGCCGGACGAGCGCTGGGGCGAGCGGGTAGCCGCGGTGGTGCAGGCCCGCGCCGGCACCAAGCCGAACCTCGAGAGTATTCAAGAGCACTGTCGCAAGCATGTGGCCGGCTACAAGGTGCCCCGTCAGTTGACATTGGTCGACACCATGGTTCGTTCACCAGCCGGAAAGAGCGATTACCGCTGGGCGAAGGAGCGCGCCGTCGAGGACGCGGGTCGCTGACCATGCCCGGACCGCTCGCGGGTGTTCGCGTCGTCGAGTTGGTGGGACAGGGCCCCGGCCCGTACGGCGCCATGATCCTGGCCGACCTCGGGGCTGACGTGGTGGCCGTCGATCGACCCGAGGTATCGGCGCGGGCGAATCGTTCGCGCGTTCCGACGAACCCGATGATGCGCGGCAAGCGCGGTGTCGCACTCGACCTGAAGAGCCCGAACGACATCGACGCTCTGTTGCGCCTCACCGACACGGCCGATGTGGTGATCGATCCGTTCCGGCCCGGCGTGTGCGAACGCCTCGGCATCGGTCCCGACGTGTTGTGTGCGCGCAATCCGCGGTTGGTGTTCGCCCGCATGACCGGCTGGGGTCAGGACGGCCCGTGGGCGCAACGCGCCGGCCACGACATCAACTACATCTCGTTGTCGGGTGCGTTGCACACCATCGGTTACGAAGGCCAGCCACCAACCGTTCCGGTGAACATGCTCGGCGACTTCGCCGGTGGTGGATTGTTGTTGGCGATGGGGGTGTCGGCTGCGCTGGTCGAACGCACCACCAGTGGACTCGGGCAGACCATCGACGTGGCCATGGTCGACGGTGCGGCCATGATCCTCGGACCGTTCTTCGTGGCCGCCACCAACGGTTTCTGGGGCGAACGCGGCACCAACCATCTCGACGGCGGTGCGCATTACTACAACGTGTACGCGACGTCCGATGGCGGTTGGGTGTCGGTCGGCGCGATCGAACCGCAGTTCTACGCCGAATTGGTGAATCGACTCGGTGTGGCCGACGACGAGCTGCTGGCTCCGGCGCGACAGAACGATCGCACCGTGTGGGCCGAGGCGAAGAAGCGCATGGCCACCGTGTTCGCCACCCGCACGCGCGCCGAGTGGGAGGCGGTGTTCGAGGGATCCGACGCCTGTTTCTCGCCGGTGTTGTCACCCACCGAGGTGACCACGCATCCGCACACCGTGGCCCGAGGTGTGACGGTGAACGTGAACGGTGTGACCCAGGCTCAGAGCGCTCCGCGGTTCTCGCGCACGGTCGCCGGTGCGGGCCAGCCGTGTCATCCCGGCGAGAACACCGTCGACGAGATTCTCGCCGGCTGGAACTGAGACGTCAGCGACAGACCGTCGCGCCGTCGACGAGCAAGGACTCGCCGCACACGAAGCTGGCCCGATCGCTGCACAGCCACACGGCGGCCTCGGCGATCTCGTTCGGCTCACCCAGATGACCGCGACCGATTCCGCGACTGACCATCTTCTCGATCTGCGGGTCGCCGTTGATGAAGTTCTCGATCATCGGGGTGCGGGTGGTTCCGGGAAGGATGGCGTTCACGCGAACGCCCTTGGCCGCGTATTCCTGGGCCGCGCACTTGGTGAGACCCAGCACCCCGTGCTTGGCGGCGGTGTAGTGCGGAAGGCCGGGCGCGGCCACCACGCCGGCGCCCGAAGACACGTTCACGATGGAACCGGCACCTTGGGCGGCCATCACGCCGAGTTCGTACTTCAAGCAGAGGAAAACACTGGTGAGATTGGCATTGATCATCTGGTGCCATTCGTGCAACGGCAGATCGATGAACGAGCCGAAGCGACCGCTGATACCCGCGTTGTTCACGGCGCAGTCGAGGCGACCGTAACGATCGATGGCGGTGTTGATGACCGCGGCCACGTCGTCCTCTTTCGTGAGGTCGGCGGCCACCGCCACGGCTTCGCCACCGCGCTCTTGGATGGACTGCACGACCGCTTGCGCCGAGGCCACGTCGATGTCGCACACCACGACGGCCGCGCCTTCGGTGGCGAAGAGTCGCGCGGTCGCTTCGCCGATGCCGCGACCCGCTCCGGTGACGAGGGCGACCTTGCCCTCGGCGAGTCCGAGACGCAACGGAAACGCGGCGCGGACGATCTCGTCGGTCTGCTCGCCGGGGATGGGCCAGATGGGGGTGGGGTCGTTCGATTCGGGCACGTCCGCCACGGTAGTTCGTCTACGGTGTTCGCATGTTGACTTCGGGAGCCGAGCGATCGATCCTGAATCTGCTCTTCACCTACGCCGAACGTGTCGATGCCGGTGACTTCGACGGCGTGTCGCGCTTGTTCGACGGTGCCCAGGTGTTCATGGCCGGCCCCGATCAGCCCGCGGTGCCGGGTTCGATGGTCGGCACGGTGATGGCTCGATTCGTGAAAGTGTACGACGGCATTCCGCGCACCAAGCACTTGGTCACGAACTCCATCATCGAAGCCGATGGTCCGTCGTCCGTGGTGGCTCGCTCGCAATTCACCGTCCTACAGGACGTTCCCGGAGTGTTGCCCCTGCAGGTGGTGGCCTCGGGCCGCTATCACGATCGTTTCGCCACCGATGACGGAACGACGTGGCGATTCGTCGAACGCGTGATGCTGGTGGACGCCCACGGCAACGTGTCGGCCCACTTGAACCAGGGGACCGGGTTGTGAGCGTTCTGGTTCTGGGCGACGGCCCGATCGCGGATCGTCTCCGGAACACGGTGTCGTCCGACGTGGAGGCAGTGGTCGTCGTCACCGAGGTGGACGGCGGTCGCGGAGTCGGTCCCGTCGAGGATCTCGACGACGCCACCATCGACGCGGTGTTCGAGCAGCCGATGCAAAAGGTGATCGCCGGTCTGCAGCAGGCTCATGCCGCGGGGGCCAAGCGCATCGTGGTGATCGTGCCCACCATCGGAATGTCGGGCGGTGATCAGCACGCGGTGCACGCGGCACTGGCCGAAGCGGCGCGCATCACCGTGAAGTCGGCGGCTCGCCAGTGGGGTGCGGAGGGAATCACGGTCAACGCGGTGGCGTTGGCTCCCGAGGAATTCGGCGTCGACCCCGCCGTGTCGGGGCCAGTGGCTATCGCCCCGCGCGCGATGAGTGGTGCGGTCGATCCGTCGGACACCGTCGCTTGGTTGTGCAGTGGGGCGGCGGCACACGTGACGGGGCAGACCGTGGTATGCGACGGAGGGCTGTGGATGTGAGCCGCTTGGACGGACGCGTGGCCATCGTGACCGGAGCCGGTCAGGGCGTGGGTGAGGGCATCGCGCGCCGACTCGCGCGCGAGGGTGCGACCGTGGTGGTGGCCGCCCGGCGCGCCGAGACGGGCGAACCCGTGGCCGCGTCCATTCGCGACGACGGAGGGCGGGCGGAGTGCATCGTCACCGACGTCGCCGACGGTGAATCCGTGCAAGCGTGCGTCGACGAGACGGTCCGACGGTTCGGACGGCTCGACATCATGGTCCACAACGCGTTCATGGGTGGGATCCCGCACAAGCTGGAGAACGCGCGCATCGACAAGCACTGGACGAACATGTCGCGCACCGGTGTGTGGGCCAGCTTGTTCTGCGCGCGTTCGGCCATGCCGCACCTGGTGGCCAGTTCACGGCGTCCGACGGGCACGGGCGGTGGCCGTCTGATTCTGATCACGTCGCCCTCGGGCGTGGAGGGCAGCGCGAACATCCCGTTGTACTCGCCGGCCAAGGCGGCGCAGCGTGCCATTGCCAAGAGCCTGGCCCGCGAATGGGGTCCGCACGGGGTGACCGTGAATTGCATCGGCCCGGTGGCCGGCAGTCCCGCGTTGCTCACCGCGTTCGAGCGCAACCCGGCGTTGCAGGACGCCATTGAGGCTCGCACGCCGTTGGGTCGAGTCGGTGACATCACCGAGGACATCGGATCGGTGGCGTTGTTCCTCGCCGGCGACGACTCGTCCTTCGTCACCGGACAAACCATCATCTGCGACGGCGGGTCGTTTCTCGGGCTGTAGACCGACGCCCTCGCGAGTGCGAGACTGTGGTCATGATCAAGCTCATCTCGATGTTGAAGCGCAAGCCCGGAACCACTCATCAGGAATTCCTCGATTACTGGTTCGACGTGCACGGTCCGCTCATCAAGGCCAACTCGGCGGCCAAGTACGTGCGTCGTTACGAACAGCATCCCGCCGCGTGGCCGGCCGAAGGTAGTCGTCAGCCCGAACCCGAGTTCGACGGCGTCACCATTCAGCACTTCGACTCCACCGAGGCCTTCTTCGCCCACATGACCGAACCCGACTTCCCCGAGGTGATGGCCGACACCGCGAAGTTCCTCGACTCGTCGTCGTTGAACTTCGTGCTCACCGAGGAACCACGCATCGTCATCGGCGACTGACATTGATGATCCCGTCCCCGACGATGGTCGGTCGCCACGTGGCGCTCGTGCCCTTGTCGATCGATCACGTCCCGGACCTCGTTCGTGCGGCCAACGAGGACCGACGCGAGTACGACTACACCGCCGTGCCCGCCACCGTCGAGGCGATGGAGGTCTACGTCGATGCGCTCCTGCGCGATCGAGCCGAGGGCAAGGTCGTTCCGTTCGCGCAATGCGTGTTCGACGCCTCCGGCGACATAGGTCGAGCCGTCGGTTGCACGCGGTACATGGACATCCGGTCGCCCTACGGTCGGGGTTTCCCCGGTCGACCGTTTCCCGACGAGGTGGAGATCGGCGGCACGTGGTTGGCGTCGTCCGTGCAACGCACCGCGGTGAACACCGAAGCCAAGTTCATGTTGCTGTCGCACGCTTTCGAGGTGTGGGCGGTTCAGCGGGTGGCCATCTGCACGGACGCGCGCAATATGCGTAGTCGTACCGCGATCGCCCGGATCGGCGCCTCGTTCGAGGGAGTGTTGCGCTCGCATCGGCCGAGTTACGTGGCGGGTGAGGAGGGCGTGTTGCGCGACACCGCGGTGTACTCGGTGGTCGGCTCGGAGTGGCCCGAGGTGAAGGCCGGCTTGGAGCGACGTCTCGCCTGAACGGGGTTTAGGAACCCCGGGCGACAGCCTCTAAGGTTCGGGACATGAAGAAATACCCGATCGAACTGGGCACGTTGTTGTTCACCATGGTGGAGCCGCACAAGGGCCACGAGGTGGAGTACAACCGCTGGTACGAGCGCGATCACTTCTACGGTGGCGTTCTGGTGGGCGCCTACTCGTTTGCCAGCGATCGCTTCGTGGCCACGCGCGACCTGAAGGCGTTGCGCTATCCGGCGGATTCGCCGATGACCCCGGACACCGACACCGGTTCGTACCTGGCGATCTACTGGGTTCTGAAGGGCCACCACGACGACTGGAACCGCTGGAGCGTGGACACCGTGAAGAACCTTCACGCCACCGGCCGCATGTTCGCCGAGCGCACGCACATTCACACGCAGCTCTACGACAACCAGTGGTCGATGACGCGCACCGAAACCACCACCAACATCGAGTTGGCCCTCGACCGCGGTTACCCGGGCATCGTGGTGAACGTGGGCGAGTTGAACGAGGGTGTCACCCACGCGCAGATGAGCGAGTGGATGCAGAAGCAGTGGGCGCCCACGGCCTTCGCGGCCTCGTGGGGCCCCGACGTGTTCAACTACACGACGTTGCTCCCGCTGTTGCCGGACGCTCCGCCCGACGTGCCGCGCGTGCCCAAGGCCGACCAACGATTCCTGCAGATCCACTTCGTGGATCACGCCCCCGAAAGCGAGTGGGCCCAGGGCTACGGCCGATTCGGCGCCGACCTCGAGTCGAGCGGTCTGGCCAGGCATCTCTGGACCGCGCCGTTCAAGAACACCGTCTTCGGCACCGACACGTACACCGACCAGTTGTGGTGACGGGGGAGAACATGGAACCGATCAAGGGCAAGAAGATCCTCGTCACCGGTGTCACCGGTTGGGTGGCCGGTCCGTTGGCCGAATCGTTGGCCGCCGCGGGCAACACCGTGTACGGCGCCGCTCGATTCAAGGATCCGGCGACGCGCGCCCCGTGGCACGACAAGGGTGTGCAGACGGTCAGCATCGACCTGGCCAAGGGCAATCTGGACGAGGTACCCGCCGATCTGGATCTGGTGTTGCACTTCGCCGTGGCCAAGAGCAACAACTTCGAGGAAGCATTCGCGTCCAACGCGCACGGCAGCGCCGACCTGATGGAAGTGGCGGCTTCACGCAGTGACGCTTTGACGTTCTTCCACTGTTCGTCGACGGCGGTGTACGAACCCAAGCACGGGTCGCCGCGCACCGAGACCGACCTGCTCGGTGACAGTCATCGTCCGATGCCGGGCATGCCGACGTACAGCATCTCCAAGATCGCCGGCGAGGTGTTGGTGACCCACACCGCCAAGCGCTTGGGCGTGCCGACCGTCATCGCGCGCCTGAACGTTCCCTACGGCGACACCTACGGATGGATGTCGTTCCACCTCATGATGATGGAACGTGACATCGCGGTTCCCGTGCACGTGGATCAACCCACCACCTACACGCCCATTCACGCCGAGGACATCAACCGCAGCATCCCGTACTTGCTGTCGTACGCCAACACGGGTTCGACCATCGTGAACTGGGGTGGTGATCAGTTGGTGTCCATCGAGGACTGGTGCGAGGAGATGGGTCGGCTCACCGGCATCACGCCCACGTTCGCTCCGACCACGGCCACCATCGCGTCCATTGTCCCGGACCTGAAGAAACTGCACGACGTCGGCTTCCACTCGTCCATCGACTGGCGCGACGGAATCCGTCGCCAGATCACCACCATGCGGCCGGAGTTGCTGAAGAACTAGGCGATCTGGGCGTACAAGAGGGCCTTGTGCATGATGAGGTCCTCGGGATCGTCGGGCATCTCGCGGTTGCCGTAACTCACCTCGCGCAACGACGTGCGAATGGCGATGGCGGCGAAACGCAGGCTTCCGTACACCACGTACCACTCGAGGTCGTCGGGCGCGGTGCCACCGGCCTCCACGTAGGCGGCCACGATGTCGTCGCGACGACAGAACTCGGGGAAACCGGGCATCTGGAACACGTCGGCCAACGACTGGAAGAACGTGTGCATGAAGATCAACCAGCCGACGTCGACTCCGGCCGGTCCGAGATTCACCATCTCCCAGTCCAGCACCGCGGTGGGCGTGAGGCCGTCGAACAGCACGTTGCCGGGGCGCGCGTCGCCCCAATTGATGACGGTGGGACCGGGGTTCTTCGGTTTGTGCTCGGCCAACCACTCGAGCGCCCGTTCGATGACGGGAAGGCGGAGATCGCCGCGGGCCCAGTCGTAATACGCGCGCTGCTCGGCGAGCAGTCGATCGATGGCGTCACCGTCGCGCGCGGGCAGGAACGACACGTCGACGCCGGCCGTGACGGCGGCATCGAGGTCGATGGCGTGGATGCGCGCCTGCAGTCGGGCCACCTGGCGACCGAGTTCGCGTTGCTGATCCACGCTGAACTCGTCCATGTAACTGCCACCGAACACGTACGGCGGCATGTCGGGAAGCGCGCGCCCGCCCACCCGGTCCATCACGATGAACGGCGAACCCAGGATGCTCTCGTCGGTCTCGAGGAAGCGCACGTGGGGCACGGGCACGTCGCTGTGCGCGCCGACCAGACGCATGGCTCCGGCCTGAGCCGCCAGGTCGTACACCGGGAACACCGGCCAGTCGTTCATGTCGGGGCTCAGTCGGGTGACGACCGGTTCGCTCTTGCCGTCGTGATGAATGGTGAACAGCAGGGTCTCGCTGCTCATGCCGGTGCCTTCGGGGATACCCACGTCGGACACCGTGCAGGGATGACCGAATTGGCGGCCGAACCACTGCTCGAGGGTGCGGGCCAACTGTTCGGGATCGCGTTTCGAGGGCAGGGGCATGATCAGGCCGGCTTCACGTAGGCGAGCTGTTCGAATCGATTCTGGATGCGCCAGCCCTCGGACGTGCGCACGATGGTGTCGTTGTACCAGCCACTGGCCTGCATGTAGGTGGGCTGATCGCCGGGAATCCGCATGGTCATGGTGTAAATCGACCGCACCGTGGCCTTGTCGTCGCCGACGAAGGTGATGGCCACGTTGCCACCCGACGACAGCGACACGTCGAACATCGACATCATGCCCGAGAAGGTGTTGGCCGCGTCGGTGGGGGTACCCACCGGTCCGCCCGCCGTGGAGTAGTCCACCTGCGCGTCGGCGGTGAAGCAACCGACCCAGGCGCTCCAATCGCGGTCGGCCAAGGCCCACGAATAACGGGCCAACAGATCGGTGATCAATGCTCGGTCGAGCGCTTCGTTGCTCATCGTTTCCCCCTTGATGGTGACGTCCCGATTGTAAACGCCACTCACCCCCGAGGGTCCTGCTGGCAGAATGGATTCATGCCGTCGAACCAATCATCGGGCTCCCTCGTCGTGAAGGGCACGTGTCATCACGACTGTCCCGACTCGTGTGGCTGGGAGGTCACGGTCGAAGAAGGCGTGGCGGTGAAGATGCGGGGAAATCCCGCGCATCCCTTTTCGCAGGGCGAACTGTGCCCCAAGGTGAATCGTTTCCTCGATCGCGTGTACAGCCCCCTGCGCGTGTTGACGCCGCTCATCCGCACCGGTGCCAAAGGGTCGGGAGAATTCCGACGGGCTTCGTGGGACGAGGCGACGGCTCTGGTGGCCACTCGATTGCACGAGATCCTCGCTCGTGACGGCGGCGAGGCCGTCATGCCGTGGGGCGACGCCGGTACCCAGGGCCTGTTGCAGATGAACTCGCTCGATCGGCGGTTCTTCGCCCGGCTGGGTGCGTCACGGCAGGTCGATTCGTTGTGCGGTGCCACGGCCAAGATCGGTTCGGCCCTCACCTTGGGCTCGCCGTTGGGCTCGGACCCCATGGACGTTCGCTTCAGCAAGTTGATCCTGTTGTGGGGAACCAACACGCGTTTGACCAACCGACATCTGTGGCCCTTCATCGACGAGGCACGTTCGGCGGGAGCCAAGGTGGTGGTCATCGATCCGGTGCGCACGGTCACCGCCGAGGCCGCCGACTGGTTCATCCAACCACTACCGGGCACCGACGTCGCCCTGATGTTGGCGATGATGCACGTGATCATCCGCGACGACCTGATCGATCGCGCGTACGTCGACCTTCACACCGAGGGCTTCGAGGAACTGGCGGCGCACGTGTCGGCGTGCACGCCGAACTGGGCGGCGGACATTTGCGGTGTCGAGGCGTCGCAGATCGAACAATTGGCGCGCGAGTACGCCACCACCCGTCCGGCGATGATCCGTACGCTCATCGGCGCCGAGCATCGCGAACAGGGTGCCATGTTCTTCCGCACCATCACCTGTCTGCCCGCGCTCGTCGGTTCCTGGCGCGAGCGCGGTGGTGGATACAGCCGCAGTGTGGGTTCCTACGCCGAAGTGAACGTCGACGACAGCGGTTTCGACGTTCCCTCGTTGGAGGTGAATCCGGGACGTCGTTCGCTGAGCATGAACACGATCGGTCGCAATCTCACCGACCACACGCTCGCGCCGCCGGTGCGCGCTTTGTTCGTGTACAACGGCAACCCCTTGGTGACGGCGCCGAACGCCGCGCTCACGCGCCGGGGTCTCGAGCGCGAGGACCTGTTCACCGTGGTGTCCGAACAGTTCGTGACCGACACCGCACGGTACGCCGACGTGATCTTCCCGGCCTGCACCCAAATAGAACAGGACGACGTGGTGCCCGCGTGGGGCCATCTCTATCTAGGTTGGAACCACAAGGCCATCGAGCCACGGGGGGAGAGCGTCCCCAACACCGAACTGTGGCGTCGACTGTCGCGCGCCATGGGGTTCGAGGAACCCGAGCTGTACGAGTCCGACGAGTCCTTGCTGGCGGGAGCACTGCACGGTCTCGACGTGGAGGCATTGAAGCGCGACGGTTTCGTTCGTCTGTCGCTTCCCGAGGCGGTGTTGCCCTACGCGAACGGCAACTTCGCCACGGCGTCGGGTCGCGCGTTGTTGGCCAGTCGTTCGTTCTCCTCCATCGGGTTGCCATCGGTTCCCACGTTCGTCCCGGGTCGCGAGACGTTGGCCGGCGACGCCGAACTGCTGGGTCGTTATCCGCTGGCCATGATGTCGTCCAAGACCCACCAGCGTTTCCTGAACGCGTCGTACTCGCACCTCGAACACCATGCGGGCGCCGAGGGGACCATCTATTGCGAACTCGATCCGGCTGATGCGTCGGCTCGGGGAATTCGCGACGGCGATTCCGTGCGGGTGTTCAACGACCGGTCCACGTTGATGGCTACGGCCCGCGTGAGTGAAGCGGCGTCGCGGGTGCGTCGCGGTCTGGTGATCGTGCCCTTCGGATGGGTCGGCGAGCGCACGAACGACGGCAACACCGTGAACGCGCTCACCAGTGACACGGCCACCGACTGGGGTGGGGGCGTGGCGTTCTACGACACGCTGGTGGAAGTGGCTCGGGCCTGAGTGGTCAACTGGGGCGCTTGCCGGCGGTCGTGTCGCCGTAGTCGCCCACCAGGTTCACCAAGGTGCTCTCGTCGCAAGCCCAGCCATCGGCGGTGATCTCGGCGGTGTCGACGATGGCGCGATCGGCGTCGGTCGGTTTGATGGGCGGGTAGAGGCGCGTGAACGCCCCGTCCTTCACCGTGATCATCTGGTAGCACGGCGACGGAATTCCCCGTCCGGCTTGCGACGGAGCGTGCAGGCCCCCACCGGTCCACGTGGTGTAACTCTTGGCGGCCTCCATCACGCAGGCGCGCGAGAGCACCCCTTCGGCTTCGATGCAATCACGTGCCGCCGAGGCGAACAGCAACGAGGCCGAGGCAGCCTGCATGCCGAGGCCCGAGATCTTGCCGTCGGTGGTGTGGGTGTTCACCATGTCCACGTAGTCGCGCACGGCCTTCACTCGATCAGCTTCCTCCAGCAAGGTGAAGGCGGTGCGGATGACCACGCCATCCACGCTGGCTCCGCCACGCTCGACCAACACCTCGGCGTAGAAACCGGCGTCGGCCATGATGAGGTCGGGTCGGTAGCCGATCTCGTCCATCGCCTTGGTGAGCAGTGCCAACACTTCGGGCACGCCGACGAAGGCGACCGCCCGGGCGCCCGCCGACTTCAGTTTCTGGGCGATGGGCACCCACGAGGTCTCGCCCAGCGAGTTGTAGGTGATGCGCTCGACCGTGGTGACACCCCCGACGATCTCGGCGGCCTCGATGTATTGCTGCTCCACGATCTGTGCGGTGGTGATGTCGGAGAACACGGTCGCGAAAGCGGTCATCGACTCGGGATAGACGGCGGTCGCCCACTTGAACCAACCGGCGTCCTTGCGATCCGAGGGGTTGGGCATGGCCGAGACGAGATTGTCCGAGGAGGACTTGGCGGCACTCACGGTGAACCCCGCGAAGTCGAT
>JAURHL010000130.1 GCA_030833305.1 Acidimicrobiales bacterium
CCTCGTGGCCGGTCTCGCCTCGGTCAATGGCGAGCACTTCGACGGACGGGCGTCGAGGGTCGCGGTGATGTCCTACGACTACGCGGTTCTGGCGGGTACGCAAGGGCAACAGAATCACCGTAAGAAGGATCGGATGTTCGACGTCGTCGAGCGCCTGGGCGTGCCGTTGGTGTTCTTCGCCGAGGGGGGCGGAGGTCGACCCGGAGACACCGATGGTCTCGGAGTATCGGGTCTCGACTGTTGGGCGTTCCATGACTTCGCCCGTCTGTCGGGAAAGGTTCCCCTGATCGGTGTCACGGGCGGTTATTGCTTCGCGGGAAACGCCGCGATCCTCGGCTGTTGTGACGTCGTGATCGCCTGCGAGGGTTCCAACATCGGTATGGGCGGTCCCGCGATGATCGAGGGTGGAGGTCTCGGTGTGCACCGGCCCGAAGAGATCGGTCCGCTCGAGGTGCAAGTGGCCAACGGAGTGGTGGATCTGGTGGCCACCGACGACGCCGACGCGGTTCGATTGGCGAAGAAGTACCTTTCGTACTTTCAGGGTCGACTCACCCGAGTCGATTGCGTCGAACAGACCCTTCTTCGCCAACTCGTTCCGGAGAACCGGGTGAAATCGTACGACGTTCGGGGTGTGATCGAGGTCCTGTTCGACCGTGACAGCGTGCTCGAATTGCGATCCGGGTTCGGGATCGGCATGGTCACGGCCCTGGCCCGGGTCGACGGGCGCGCGGTTGGTGTCATCGCCAACAACCCGCGTCATCTCGGCGGAGCGATCGACAGCGATGGAGCGGATAAGGCGGCCCGCTTTCTGCAGTTGTGCGACGCGCACGGATTGCCCGTGATCACCTTGGTGGACACCCCCGGCATGATGGTCGGTCCCGACGTCGAAGCAACGGCATTGGTGCGTCATTGCAGTCGACTCTTCGTCACCGGCGTGAACATGGACGTGCCCGTGATCTCCGTCGTGCTCCGCAAGAGTTACGGCTTGGGAGCGCAGGCGATGATGGGCGGATCGACCAAAGCACCCTTGGCCTGTGTGGCCTGGCCCACAGGCGAGTTCGGGGGGATGGGTTTGGAGGGAGCCGTCAGGCTGGGTTATCGCCGCGAATTGGAGGCGATCGAAGATCCCGCCGAGCGTGAGACGACCTATCAGGGAATGGTTTCGCGCATGTACGAACATGGCAAGGCGGTGTCGGTCGCGGGGCACTTCGAGATCGACGACGTCATCGATCCCGCCGAAACGCGCGACTGGTTACGAGCGATCCTGGATTCGGCGCCGACACCTGATCGCACCACGCGCCGACGCATCGTCGACACCTGGTGATCAGAGAGGGCGCGGCGTGTTCAGTTCGGTGACGTTGTCGAGCAGGATGCGCCGCTGATCCTCGTCGGAGAAGGCCTTGAGCTCCGGCAGGTAGTTCAAGGGATCGGGCATCCCTTCGATGTGGGGCCAGTCCGAGCCGAACAACACCCGGTCGGTGCCCATGATGCGAGCCACCTCGTGGACGTCGTCCTCCCAGAAGGGATTGATCCACCAGTTGGTGCGCAAGGTTTCCACGGGATCCTCGGAGAAGTATCCGGGCATCTTCTTGGCCGTGGACGTCAGTTTGTTGCAGGCATCGCCGAGGAACTCCGAACCGTTCTCGACCGATGCCATACGGACGTTGGGGAATCGATCGAAGAGCTTCTCGAAGACCGAGGTGATGATGAAATCCTGGGCGGCGCGTTCGATGGCGAAGCTCTTGATGGACGGCTTCCAGCCACCACCGGAGAACTGGGCCGAGAAGGCGTCGTTCGCATAGCCGTTGGAGCTGTACCCGCTGTCGCCGGCGTGAATGACCGTGGTGATTCCCGCTTCGTTCACGCGGGCCCAGAAGGGGTCGTATGTTTCGTCGAACGGTGAACGTTGACCGTTCTCGGTGGTGGGAGCCGCGGGACGCATCACGATCACCCGCGCGCCGTGTGCGATGGCCCACTCCACTTCCTTGCAGGCCCACTCCACCGAGGCCAGCGAGATGTACGGTCCGGCGAAGATGCGATCGGCGTGATCGAAACCCCAATCCTCCTGTAGCCAGCGATTGAACGCGGTGAACATGATGCCCACGCCCTCAGGGTCGTGCTTCAGCAGCTCCTCGTACAGCATGCCGAGAGTGGGGAAGAGCCAGATCTTGGAGACCCCTTGGCGGTCCATGGTCGCCAGCCGTGCGTCGCGGTCCCGGTACTCCGGACGAATGGCTTCGCGCACCGACAGGAACTCGAGCGGGTGCTTCTTGTCGGGGTTGCCCCGGAAATAGTCGTGCATGGCGCCAGCGGGTGCGATGGGATCGAACGTGGGATTGGTGACGACACGACTGACCCGACCCCCGACCACCTGATATTTGCGACCGTCGATCTCGGCCCACTGGACGCACCGCGGACCGTCCTTCGGAGACAGATGACGGGTGAAGGCATCGAGTGCCTCGTAGTAGTGATTGTCGCAATCGAACGGCACGTAACCGAGCTCGGATGTCATGTGTTCAGCGTACGGTCTGGTGGGTGGCGGGTGGCAACACGGCGGGCATCTAGCGTGGTCGCCGTGACCCCCGTCTCGGCCCCTGAATCCCGCCTCCGAAACGCCGGATCGGTGATCGCTCGTCCGGATCACGTGGTCGTGGTCCTGCTCGACAGCCTCAACCGACACCTGCTGGGTGCCTATGGGTCCACGGAGTTCACGACCCCGAATCTCGACCGCTTCGCGAGTTCCGCGGTCGTGTTCGACCGCCATCACACCGGGTCCCTTCCGTGCATGCCGGCCCGGCACGACATCCTGGTGGGCGCCCTCGATTTTCCGTGGCGTCCCTGGGGATCGATCGAGATCTGGGAAGATGCCATCACCCGCTCGCTGCGAACGGCCGGGGTCACCTCGATGTTGGTCTCCGATCACCCGCATCTGTTCGAGGTGGGCGGGGAGAACTACCACACCGACTTCACGGCTTGGGAGTACCTCCGCGGTCACGAGAACGATCCTTGGAAGACGATCCCTGATCCGACGTGGATCGGTGCACCGGCGATCGACGTCGTCCCTCCTCGTATCCACTACAACTACAACGATTCGAGAACGTGGTTCAGGGACGAAGCGGACTTTCCCGGGCCCCGCACGATGCAAGTCGCCGCCGACTGGGTGACTCGTAACGCCGGTCGTCACGACCGCTCGTTGTTGTTCGTCGACGAGTTCGACCCGCATGAACCGTTCGACACACCCGAGCCCTGGGCGAGTCGATACCACCGAGAAGGAGATCCGCGAATGATCTGGCCGCCGTACGCGGTCGACGGCTTGGCCAAGGGACTCATCGACGAGCGTTCAGGTCGCGCATTGCGGGCCGCCTACGGGGCGAAGTTGTCGATGATCGACGACTGGTTCGGTCGCTTATTGGACGCGATCGACGCATCGGTCGACGTGGCCAGAACCGCGGTGATCGTGTGCACCGACCATGGCCACTATCTCGGCGAGCGGGACGTGTGGGGCAAGCCCGGATTTCCGATCCACGATCCCTTGGGTCACATACCGCTGATGATCAGGTGGCCCGGCGTGTTGCCACGACGCGACTCCTCACTGACCACGTCGGTGGACATCCACGCGACCTTGTGCGACGTGTTCGACGTCGTGCCCGAACATCGCACCCACGGCCGTTCGTTGATTCCGCTGTTACAGGGAAGCGTCGAGAGCGTGCGCGATCACGTTCTCACCGGCTACTGGGGACGAGAGGTGCAGGTGATCACCGATGAGCACTGCTACATCCGGGGTTCGGTCGGAAGCGCTTTTCCCGTGAGCATGTGGTCGAACCGCTGGAGCACGATGCCGGTGCACGCTCTTCCCGATCTCCGGCTGCCGAAGCCGGATGCCCGTGCTCGCCTCGATCGAATGCCCGGGTCCGACGTCCCGGTGATTCGTCAACCTTTCGTGGAGGGGGATCTGTTGCCGTTCTGGGCGATCGGCGGCCTCGTGGATCGGAACATCCTGTACGCGAGGAGCGACCACGGCCAGACGAACGATCTGAGCGGACGATCCGATCATGCCGCCACCGAGTCGACGCTCGTCGACGTCCTTCGCGGGGCACTGACGGAGATTTCCGCGCCCGACGATCTGTTCGAGCGTCTCGGACTCTGAACGGCCCCTCGGTCAGAGGCAGATGTCGTACGGTCGGACCGGCACCCGGGGCAACTCGCGGCCGACCGCGTTGCGAATGGCGTTGGCGATGGCCGGCGTGACCGAGACGCACGGGGGCTCACCGACGCCCTTGGCCCCCAAGGGCGACTTCGGTTCGTGCTCCTCGATGAGGATCATGTCGACCGTCGGGGCGTCGAGGAAGGTCGGCAACAAGTAGTCCGTGAAACTCGGATTGCGAACCTTTCCGTCGGTGACGATGATCTCTTCCATCACGGCCAAGCCGAGACCTTGAGCGATCCCGCCCTCCACCTGACCCTGAACGGAGAGGGGATTGAGCACTCGGCCAACGTCCTGGGCGGTGGCGATCTGTACGACCTTGACGAGACCGAGGTCCGGGTCGACGTCGACCACGGCGCGGTGAGCGACGAAGGCGAAGGCGACATGGCAGTTTCCGTGACCGTCTTCATCGAGGTCCTCGGTCGACGGGTGTCGGTACTCGACCGTGTGGTCGATGTCGTACTTTCCGATGACGTCGCTGACGGCGATGGTCGTCCCGGTCAGCGAGTCGACGATGTCCGTGCCATCGATGCGCAATTCGCCGCGCACCAATCCGCGGTCGGCTGCCACCCGATCGAGCAGCTCGTCACGCACGGCGCGGCACGCCGCATCGACGGCACCGCCGCTCATCCACGTCTGACGACTGGCCGACGTCGAGCCGGCCGAGCCCACCTGCGTGTCGATCGGATCGAGGAAGACATCATCCACGCCGAGAACCGTGCGGGCGATCTGTTGTGCCAGCATCACGAATCCCTGTCCGACCTCGGCGGTGGCGAACTTCACGTGGACGGCTCCGTCGGCGATCCGGCAGCGCGCGGTCGAGAAGTCGTCGAATCCCTCCGAGTACATGAGATTCTTGATGCTCACACCCCAGCCGATGCCGCGGCGGATGTTCGACGGCCTTGCCGTGAGGCCGGTTCCACCGGGAATCAGGAGTTCGTGGGCGTTGTCCGGCAGGGGAGCCGGCAGCGGAATGCGGTCGGTTTCGGTGATGCACCGGGCCACCGGCGCCACGCTGTCCATGATCTGACCGGTGATCAGACGATCCCCGGTCTCCATGGCGTTGCGAAGGCGGATCTCGACCGGTGACAGACCGGTGGCGGCGGCCAGTTTGTCCATTTGGCTCTCATGAGCGAAACAGGCCTGCACGACGCCGAATCCCCGCATCGCGCCGCACGGGGGATTGTTGGTGCGCAACGCCCATCCGTCGACGGTGGCGTTGTCGCATTTGTACGGACCCTGTGCGTGGGTGATCGCATTGATCAACACGGCGGGGGATGTGCTGCAATACGCCCCTCCATCGAAGACCATCCGTGATTCGATTCGCAGAATGCGTCCGCTCGCGTCGGCGTGATGACGCATCCAGATCGTGGCCGGATGACGATGAACGTGTCCGTAGAAACTCTCCTCGCGGCTGTACGCGATACGAACGGGACGTCCGGTGCGAAGCGCCAACAGGCAGGTGTGCACCTGGAGGCTGATGTCCTCTCGGGCGCCGAATGCTCCGCCCACACCGCCCAGGACGAGACGCACCTTGTCCTCGGGCATGTCGAGGCAGGCC
>JAURHL010000131.1 GCA_030833305.1 Acidimicrobiales bacterium
TGCAGACAAGGTCAGCAGTATTTTCGTGCCTGTGGTGTTTGCAATCAGCGCTAGCACATTTGGTGTCTGGATGTATCTCGATGGAGATACCGCAAAAGCATTTACGGCGGCAGTTGCAGTACTTATCATCGCGTGCCCGTGTGCCTTGGGTCTGGCCACGCCCGTCGCGTTGTTGGTGGGCACCAGTCGCGCCGCGCGCGAGGGCATCATCATCAAGGGTGCGCACGTGCTGGAAGCGACCCGCGCCGTGGACACCATCGTGTTCGACAAGACGGGCACGCTCACCACCGGCACCATGACGTTGCAGAGCGTCGACGAGATCGAAGCCGGTCACCTCGCCGCGGTGTTGGCCCTGGAATCCAACAGCGAACATCCCATCGCGCGCGCCGTGGTGCAGGGGTTGCGCGAGCGAGGAGTGGTGGCCGCGCATCCGGTGGAGGATTTCGTCAACATCCCGGGCATCGGCGTGTCGGCGGTGGTGGACGGACGCCGGGTGACGATGGGTCGGTCCGCGCACGGCGACGATGCCGGTTCCACTCTCGTGGAAGCCACGGTCGACGGTCGCGTGGTGGCACGGCTGGCCGTGAGCGACCAGGTGAAGCCGGCGGCCGCGGCGATCGTGTCGCAACTGCGCGCGCTCGGCGTGCGCCCGATGATCGTGTCGGGGGACTCCGACGGTCCGGTGCGGCGCGTGGCGGCCAGCGTTGGTGTCGATCTCGAAGACACCCGCGCGGCCGTGTTGCCCGCCGACAAGTTGCGCATCGTGCACGAACTGCAGGCCGCCGGTGCGACGGTGGCGATGGTGGGCGACGGCGTGAACGATGCGGCCGCGTTGGTGGCCGCCGACCTGGGCGTGGCCATGGGCACCGGCACCGACGCCGCCATGGAAGCCGGTGACCTCACCATCGTGAACGGTGATCTGGCCAAGGTTCCGCGTGCGCTGGCGCTCAGTCGTCGCACGTTGGGCATCATTCGCGCCAATTTGTTCTGGGCTTTCGCGTACAACGTGGCGGCTTTGCCGCTGGCGGTGGCGGGGCTCATGAATCCGGTCATCGCCGGTTTGGCCATGGCGCTGTCGAGCGTTTTCGTGGTCACGAACAGCCTTCGTCTTCGACGCTGACCGTCAGCACCTCGCGGGCCCGCTTCAACGCGGACGCGCGGCGGTTGCGCGCCGAACGGGCGTTGATGCCCAACGCATCTCCGGCCTCGGCGGAGTTCACGTCGTTCATCACCGAGCGCAACATCTGGATGTCGGCCGTGCTCAATCCCGAACGTGCCAGATCGGCCAGAAGTGCCTCCACCTCACCGTCGGCCGCCACCGGATCGTGTGAACCGTTCGCGCGAGCGTGGTTGGCGCCGGCCAGGTCCAGCACGCGGTCTCCGACCACGGTTTCGATGGTGGCGCTCTTCAGTCGCTTGTCGCGCACGAAGGCCGCGTGATACTCGATGTCGCGCAAGAGGTTGGCAGCCACCCGACGTGAGCGACGCTCGATCGGATACTTGGCGATCACCACCCAGGCTGCCGACACCACGGCCTCGAATGCGCCGATGGTTCCGTTGTCGGTGATGGGCGCCCGCTTGGTGGCGATGGACAACATGGCCGGCATCAATCGCTGCAGCATCACGCGGGCGGCCAGTTCGTCGGTGGCTGCTCGCCGCTGGATGAGACCGAGGTAGTGATCGGAGTCGTCGTCGTCCGAGCGACCGTCCAAGCCCGACCGAATCAAGAGTTCGTCCAGGTGCCCGATGGGCAACCCCGGCAACCCCCACGCGTTCACCTGGCGCAACAGGCGACGATTGCCGCACATGGCGGTCCATTCCAGGTACAGGGCATGGGCCACCGGGATGCGTCCGGAGATGGTGGGTCGACCACCGCGGGACACGGTGTGCAGGTCGGGGCGCACCTCGCAGGGCAGGTCCCACGGTTTGAGTGAGGTGGCGGGTGGATCGAGGACGGGTGTGTGGTCGTTCATGACCCGACCACATCGCGGTGAACTCACTCGGGCTCGCCCCGCCGATCACCGTGGTTCACCCGGACTCTCACCGGTGACGGGGACGGTGAAGGTTCGGTGGCATCACGGATGCATGACCGCGCGACCGTTCCATCGCCCGCCACTGCGACCGTGGGAGGAACCCCGGGTCCCCGACTCGCTGCCACCGGTGCCGACGCCCTTGATGACCGACGGCGACACCGATGTCACGGGTCGTCTGACCGCGCTTCTGCCGGGCATCGTGACCGCGGGACTGTTCGGTCTGGTGACCGGGAACATGACGTTCGCGGTGGTGTCGGTGGTCGCCGCGTTGCTGACCGTGGCGGTGTGGCGACTGGATGCGTCGCGTCGACGACGCCGGCGCGGTCGTGAGATCGAGGCCCGCGACCGGGAGCGCGCCCACCTGGAAGCCGATCACGTGCGTCAGTGGGATCGGTGGCATCGGGCGTGCGCGAGCCGCCTTCGTTACGAACATCCGAACGCGCACGAGCTGGCCACGTTGGTGGCCACCGGTGACGAACGGCTGTGGCACTGGCGTCCGGCTCGACACGACGACGTGTGGAGGGTGTCCGTCGCTCGCGGGAGCGAGACGGTGAGGGTCGACGGAACCGAGGTGACCGTCGTGGTGGATGACGTGCCGCGGTTGGTCGACCTCGCCCCCGGTGCGGTGGTCGGGGTTCACGGATCGTCGGCGACGGCGGCGGCGCGGGCGATGGCGGTGCGCCTGTGCGTGCGCTCGGGTCCGGCCGACTGGCGCCTGACCGCTTGGCCCCGTTCGGTGAGTCGAACGATCGGTCTGGCCGGAACGCCCCATTCCGATGCGCACGCGTCGCACGTGGTGTGCGTCGTCGACCGACCCGAACGTTGGGTGGAGTACTCGCGACTGCGGGGGAATGCCTGCGTGATCGTGATCGCCCATCGGCGACACGAACTGCCCGCGGAGTGTTCGACCATCATCGCCGCCGACGAGGTTGAGGGGATGGACGCGACGACGGCCGACACCGTGATGCGCGCGCTGTGTCGCTGGACCGACCCCGAGTTGTTGGAGGCATCCGTGAACGACGAACGATCTCGCATCGACGGCGCGACGCCGTTCGCGGTGGTGCTGGGCGACGACGATCTCGGCCGGGAGTTTCGGATCGACATCGTGCGCGACGGGCCGCACGCGGTGGTGGTGGGGTGCACCGGGTCGGGGAAGAGCGAACTGCTCCTGCGATGGCTCACCGAGATGGCCGCAGCCGTCGATCCATCGATGCTGAACATCCTCGCGGTGGATTACAAGGGCGGCTCCACCAGCGACGTGCTGGCGGGATTGCCGCACACGGTGGGCGTGCTCACCGACCTGGACCAGTCCACCGTGGCCCGTGCGGTGGCGGCGTTGCGGTGCGAGTTCCGCGATCGCGAGGAGCGACTGCGAGCCGTGGGTGCGCGAGGTATCGACGATTGCGCGGACGGGACGATTCCCCGACTGTTGGTGGTGGTCGACGAGGTGGCAGCCCTGCGCGCGCAATCACCGGAGTTCCTGCACGAACTGTTGAGCATCGCCCAGCGGGGCCGATCGTTGGGCATCCACTTGTTGTTGGCGACACAACGTCCGCAATCCCTGACGTCCGACATCGTCGCCAACAGCGACATTCGCGTGGTGTTACGCGTGTTGAACGCCGGAGACAGCGTGGACGTGGTCGGTTCACCGGTGGCGGCGTCGTTCCCCCGTCACTCGCCGGGTCGCGCCGCAGTGTCGTGTTCGGGGTCCGAGCCCGTCGTGGTGAACACGCACATGTCCGCTGGGTGTGGCTCGACGGGAGAACCGGCTCGCTCGCTGTGGTGTGCGCCTCTTCCGTCGCCTCTGGTGTCCGAACCGGATCCCGGGACGGTGGCCGTGCTGGACGACATCGATCGCCGCCGTCGTGTCGTCATCGGACCTCCTCGTGAATGGTGGTTGATCGTCGGTGATCCCCGGACCCGCGCCAAGGCATTGGCGACGATCTCGGCGCGGATCGAGATGATCGTTGTGAGCGCCAACGACTGTGACGCGGAAACCATTCACCGAACCGCGTTGGCGCTGGAGTCGCATTCCGTTGGCGCCGTGATTCTCGACGGCGTGGACGACATCGTGTCCCACTGTTTATCGGACGCGGCGAGCCGCTTGGCCTGGGGTCGCTTGGAGAAATGGCTCTCATCGTGGGAGTCGGGCATCGTCGTTGCCACGTGTGCGCGGGAGTCGGGAACTCCGTTGGTCGTACGTGATCGGTGCTCACGAACGTTCCGCATGGTCGACCGTGACGGTGGGTTCGAGACCCTCCTCGACGGACGGGATGTCTTCGGGCGGTTCGTGGCGTCGACCAGTCCATGGATTCCGCCGGCACCCTTGCGTCTGCCGGTTCGCATCGAACGTGACGGAGTCTTCGCGGTCTTCGCCGACGATGGTCGCGCGGTGGAGTTGTCGACGCGTGATCCGTGGCGCGTGATGATCATCGGCGAGTCGGGTTCGGGCCGAAGTGGTGCCGCGCGCTCGTTGGCCGAACACTGGCGACGCGAGCGTGGTCATCTGGCGCGTCGATTGGTGGTGGTCGATCATGACGTGGTGCCGCACGAAGCGAACTTCGACGATGACGACCTCGACGTGATCGCCGTCGCCGACCCTCTGGCGTTGCGCCACTCGTTCGATCACTGGGCTCACGCCGTACGTCGGCACAGAACCGGACTGCTTCTCGGGAACGCGGCCAATGATCACGCCGATCTTTTGGGTGCCGCACCTCCGCCGCGCCCGTACACGATCGCGCCCGGTCGGGGTGAGTGGGTGCAACACGGCATCGCCATGGGCATCGTGCAGGTGACGGTCTGACAGAATCGGGGAATGCGCACCACGCTCCCCTCGGGTACACCGGCCGAAATCCATCACGTTCCGTCGGCACCGTACGGGTTGGTGGTGCACCCCGACATGTTCGGACTACGTCCGTTGTTCGACGATCACGTGCAGCGGTTCGCCGAGGAGTGGGGCATGTCGACCGTGGCGATCGAACCGTTCCCCAACCTCGCCGAGGGCGCCTCGCCCGAGGATCGGTTCGCCTCCATGCCGACCAAGCGCGACAGCGACGTGTTCGAGGATCTGCGATTGGCCGCGGAGCTGACCGGCTGCACGACGGTGCGCATGATCGGTTTCTGCATGGGTGGCATGTACGCGTTCAAGGCCGCGTCCACCGGCATCTTCGATCGCATCGTGAGCGTCTACGGCATGATCTCGCTGCCCGAGGCGTGGCGCGGACCCGAGCAGGCCGAGCCATTGTCGTTGCTCGCCGCCGGCGACTCTGCGAGTGTCCTGGCCATTCTGGGTGGTCGCGACGTGTGGACACCCGAAGCCGACATCGAGAAACTGCGCGAGACCGAGACCACGATCGCGTTCTACGCCGACGGTGAACACGGCTTCGCGCACGATCCCAGCCGTCCGGCGCACCGACCCGCCGATGCCGCCGACGCCTTCACACGCGCGCGGAACTGGTTGACGCGCTGAATCAGCGGGCGCGAAGTTCCAAACGGTCGCGCATCATGATCTTGTAGCGACGCTCGTGCTGTTCGATCCAGCCCAGACGAATGAAGCTGCTGATGGCCTTGTTCACGCGCTCGCGTGACGCGCCCACCATGCCGGCCAGTTCTTCTTGGGTGACCGGAAGCACGAACTCGTCG
>JAURHL010000132.1 GCA_030833305.1 Acidimicrobiales bacterium
CGTTCAAGTTCGAGAGCCGTACAGAGGATTCGGTGACCAAGTTCGTCCGCAACGATGACTGGTGGGGCACGGCTCTCATGGGTCCCGTGTATCTCGACGCCGTCGAGTTCTACCCGGTTCCCGATGCCGACCCCCGCACCGAATTGCTGATCAACGGAGACCTCGATCTCCTGCACACCACCGACACCAACCAGTTCCAGACGTACCGCGACGACTCGTCGTTGACGTTGGAACTCACCGACGACGGCGAGGAGTATTTCCTCATGATCAACACGGCCAAGGCACCCTTCGACGACGAACGTGTCCGCAAGGCCCTCGCGCTGGCCACCGACCGTCAGGGTTACTACGACTTGTTCAACGCCGGAGAGGGCAAGTTGGCGGACCAGATGTTCACGCCCGACAGCCCGTACTACAACCCCGACGTGAAGCAGGAAGCCAACGATCCCGAGGGTGCGGCAGCGCTGGTCGCCGAGTATTGCGGCGAGAACCCCACCGCCGAGGACGGCACCGCTCAGTGCACCGACGGCAAGGTCAACATGGAGTACCAGTGGTCCGGCCCCTCGGTCCTGGCCACCCGCATCGCCGACTTCTACAACGAGAGTTGGAGCTCGTACTTCAACGTGAAGTTCGACGAGAAGTCGCAGGCCGACCACATTCAGGAGGCCGCGCTCGGCATCTACAACGTGGTGGGCTGGCGTCAGTTCGGCGCCGAGAACCCCGGTGACGACCGCGTGTGGCTGGAGTGCCGCAACATCGGCGGAATCTCGCTGAACTGGCCGCGCTACTGCTCCGAGGAGCGCGACGCGTTGATCAAGGAGATCGCCAACCCGGCGAACCCCGATGATCGTGCCGGACTCCTGCAGCAATTGGTCCAGAACATGCACGACTCCTACGCCTACATCTTCATGACCCACACCTCGTGGGCCGTGGTGAACACCGACAAGGTTCACGGATTGTGCGATCGTGTCGCGCCTGACGGTGCGGCATTGCCCTGCTCGACCAACGGTCGTATGTACTTCCATTCGACCTGGCTGAGCTGACCGAAGTTTTCCGGAACGGAATCTGAAGTCACCTAAATGAGGTACTACGTCCAAAGGGTCGCCCTGGCCATTCTTCTGCTCCTTGCGGTGAGCATGCTCACCTTCGGGGCGTTGAATGTGCTGGGCGACCCTTTGTTCAACATCCTCGGTCCCGTCGCCGGAGACGTGAACAACCCCGACAGCATCAAGATGATCGAGGTGGCCAAACGTGAGTTCAGCCTCGACCGTCCCTTGCCGGTCCGTTACGCGCTCTGGTTGTCCGATTTCGTTCGGGGCGACTTCGGAGTCACCTTCAGTTCGACCGGGCAACCTCCGGTCTCCGGCGTTATCAGCGAGCGTCTACCCCGCACCGTCACGTTGGTGGCGATGGCCCAGATGTTCGCCATCTTGATCTCGATTCCGTGGGCCCTCATCACCGCCTCGCGGGCGGGGAAAGTCTCCGACCGCATTTCCACGTTGAATGCGTTCTTCCTCGTGGCGATGCCGAACTTCGCGCTCGCCGTCATCTTGAAGTACGTCTTCAGCATCAAGCTGGGCTGGATGCCCCTGACCTTCGTCGCCGACGATCCGTGGCGTAGTCGCTTGTTCCAGATGATCCTTCCGGCACTCACCATCGGCCTGCCCGTCGCCGCCGTGTACCAACGATTACTTCGAACCGACATCATCACCACGTTGCAACAGGACTTCATTCTTCTCGCACGAACCAAGGGTCTCTCGCGCACGCGGATCCTGCTCGTGCACGCATTGCGCCCCTCCCTCTTCTCTTTCATCACCGTCGTCGGCTTGAACACCGGCGCGCTCATCGGTGGTTCGATCGTGTCCGAGACCGTGTTCCGTATTCCGGGCATCGGATCGACCTTGGTCGAGTCGGTCTTGCGCAACGACTTCCCGGTGGTGTTGGCCATCGTCATGATCGTGGCCTCCTCGTTCGTGATCATCAACCTGCTCGTCGACTTCGCCTACACACTGATCGACCCGAGGGTCCGTCGATGAGCGTCGTCGCGAACAATGCCGGCGATGAAGCCGCGGTGGCCCGCAAGAAGTTGGGCTTCGGTTTCTGGCTGTGCGTCGGTTGGCTCGGCCTGATGTTGTTCGTCGCCGTGTTCACCCCCCTTCTTCCTCTGAAGAGTCCCACGGCCAACTTCCTCGACTCCTCTCAGGGTCGGCCGCCGTACGCGCCATCGTGGAAACACTGGTTCGGAACCGACAAGGATGCGCGCGACGTGTTCTCCCGCACCCTCCACGGAGCTCGAATCTCCTTGACCGTCGGTTTTTCGGCGATCACCGCCGGTTTCCTCATCGGCGGAACGGTCGGAGTGATATCCGGCTACTTCCGCGGTTGGATCGATCGAGTCAGTTCTTTCGTGTTCGTCGTACTCCTGTCGTTCCCGTCGCTCGTCCTGGCGATCCTGCTCACGTCGCTGATCGAGCGCAGTCTCCTGACGGTGTCGCTGGTACTCGGATTGCTGAGCATCGCCCCCGTGGGTCGACTGGCTCGAGCGGCCACGTTGCAGTACTCCGATCGTGAGTTCGTACTGGCGGCCCGACAAATCGGCGCCAAGGACCGCCACATCATCATCAAGGAAATCCTTCCGAACGTGGCCATCCCCATGTCCTCGTTGGCCTTGCTGGGAATGGCGGTCGCGGTGGTCGCCGAGGGTGGACTGTCGTTCCTCGGACTGTCGGTCGAGAAGGGCATCACGTGGGGCGGACTGATCCAGCTCGGGTCGGACGCCTCCAAGACCCTCGAGAAGGCGCCCTGGATCTCGTTCTTCCCGATTCTGATGTTGTTCCTGACGGTTCTGTCGTTGAACTTCGCCGGTGACCGTTTGCGCACCTTCTTCGACGTGAAGGAGATGACGCTGTGAACTCGTCCACTCCCGACCGGAACGAGTTCGAACCCCTCATCGAGACGGTGAACCTCAAGACGCACTTCCGCACGCCCCGGGGTGTCGCGCGCGCCGTCGACGGAGTCTCCATCCAGATTCGTCGCGGACAGTCGATCGGAGTGGTCGGCGAGTCGGGCTCGGGAAAGACCGTCTTGTCGCGGTCGATCATGGGTCTCCTCCCCCGCAACGGTGTCATCCGTGAGGGGTCGGTGCGTTACGGCGGCGAGGAGATCGGCAATCGCACTCCCAAGCAGATGCGCAGCATCTGGGGCCGGGAGATGGCCATGATCTTCCAGGATCCGATGACCTCGCTCAACCCGGTCATGAAAGTCGGCAGGCAAGTCACCGAATCGTTGCGCTTGCATCTCGGAATGTCGTCGTCCGAGGCGATGGCGGTGGCCGAGAAGATCTTCCGCGACGTTCGTATCCCCGAGCCCACCCGCCGCCTGAACCAGTATCCCCATGAACTCTCGGGTGGCATGCGCCAGCGTGTCATGATCGCCATCGCCTTGGCCTGTGGTCCGAACATGTTGTTCGCCGACGAGCCCACCACCGCTCTCGACGTGACCGTGCAGGCCCAGATTCTCGACCTGCTGGCCGAACAGATACGTGATCGCAACATGTCCATGCTCCTCGTCACGCACAACCTCGGCGTGGTCGCCGGCTACACCGACGAGATCGCCGTCATGTACGGCGGCAAGGTGGTCGAACGCGCTCCCACCAAGACTCTGTTCCAGAACGTCAAGATGCCCTACACCGAGGCGTTGCTCCAGAGCATTCCGCGCCTCAACCAACCGAGTCACTCGCGACTCGCCATGATCCCCGGACGCCCGCCCGATCTGGTGGACCCGCCGGCCGGATGTCGTTTCGCTTCACGTTGCGCCTACGTACGTGAACTTTGCCGACATGAGGAGCCGCCCTTGGTCCAAGCCGAGACTCCCGATCACACCTTCGCCTGTCATTTCCCGGTGGGTTCACCCGAGTATCACGAGCGACGCGTCGAATTGACCCGTGCGTCGGGCACCACGGCGGGAGTCAGCTGATGGCCGGCACCGGAAAGGCGCATCTCCGTCCCGCTGGCGAAGCGTTGCTTCGTGTGGAGGATCTGGTCGTCGAGTTCCGTATCGGTCGCACCGGTTTGAAGGTGAACGCGGTGTCGGGCATCTCTTTCGACGTGTTGCCCGGGGAAACCTTGGGAATCGTCGGCGAGTCCGGATGTGGTAAGAGCACCACGGGTCGTGCGGTCATGCAGTTGCCGCGAGCGACATCGGGCAGCGTCGTGTTCGATGGTCGCGAATTGACCACTCTCGACAAAGAGGAGATGCGTGAGGTCCGCACCAAGGTGCAGATGATCTTCCAAGACCCCATCTCGTCGTTGAATCCCCGACGTAAGGTTCGCGACATCGTCATGGAGCCGCTTCTCATCTGGAAACGTGGCAGCAAGCAGGAGCAGGGTGAAGCGGTCGACAAGGTGCTCGAGGAGGTCGGCATCGACCCGCAACGAGCCGCCGAAAGCCTGCCGCATCAGTTCTCGGGTGGTCAGTGCCAACGAATCTCCATCGCCCGCTCGCTCGTTCTCGAACCACAACTCATCATCTGTGACGAGCCGGTCTCCGCTCTCGACGTCAGCGTCCAGGCCCAGGTCATCAATCTCCTCGAGGACCTGAAAAAAGCTCATGGCCTGACACTCATCTTCATCGCCCACGACCTGGCCGTCGTCAAGAACATCAGCGATCGTGTGGCCGTCATGTATCTGGGCAAGATCTGTGAGATCGGCCCGAGCGAGGGCCTCTACGGCCGGCCCGCTCACCCGTACACCAAGGTGCTCCTGGACTCCATCCCGATTCCGGATCCCGACGTCGAGACGCGCAAGGTCGCCGTCGAAGGCGAGCCTCCGTCGCCGGTGAATCCGCCGTCGGGATGTCGTTTCAATCCCCGTTGCCCGAACGCCTCGGACCGGTGTCGCACCGAGGAACCGATCATGCGAGAGATCGATCCCGGTCACTTCGTGGCGTGCCATCATCCGCTGTTCGGTGGCGAGGCCCCGGTGACGGTGCGCTCCGCCTGATTCAGCGGTTCCGATACACCGGCGGACGCTTCTCCAGGAACGCACTCATGGATTCCCGCGCGTCCTCGGTGTGGCTCGACATGATCTGTTAACGGTTCTCCAGATCGATCGCCGACTGCATCGCCGGGATCTCGAGAGCGGTCCACATCGCTTCCTTGGTCAGATACACGCCGAACGGGGTGTTGGCCATGATGAGTTCGGCCTTGGCCAACGCGGCCTCCTCCAATCGATCGGGCTCGTGCAGCTCGACCACCAAGCCGATGCGCAATGCCTCGTCGGCATCGACGACGCGACCGGTGAGCATCATCTCCTGCGCCCGCGCCACGCCCACGATTCGGGGCAGCAACCAACTCGTACCGATGTCGCACGCCGAGAAGCCCACGCGGATGAACGCCACGTTGAATTTGCTCGACGTCGACGCCAATCGCACGTCACTTCCGAGCACCAGCGCCAAGCCACCACCCGCGGCGGCTCCGTTGACCGCGGCGATCACGGGCTGCGGAATCGATCGCAGGCGTGGAATCAACGTGGCGATGTGTTTTTGAACCGCGAAAGCTCGCTGGGTCGGACCCATGTCCTCAGTGTGGGGA
>JAURHL010000133.1 GCA_030833305.1 Acidimicrobiales bacterium
CAGCAGGGCATCAACGCGCTGCTCATCGACGCGGACCTACGGCGGGGCGTGCTGAACAGCGTGTTCGGCGTGGATCGTGAGCCGGGCCTCACCAACGTTCTGGCGGGCCAGGCGAGCCTCACCGACGCCATCGTCGACATCGTCGGAGTGTGCGCGGCACTCGAGGCATTGAACGTCGATCGCATCGTCGCCGGTCCGATAGCCATGGGTCACGGTTCCATCTCCTCGGCGCACGGTCGACTTCCGAACCCCGGCCCCGCCGTGGTGGCCTTGTGCGCGCGTCGATCCATCCCCACCTTCGGGCTCGACGAACCCCGCGAGATCTCCACGCCCACCGGGGTGGCGATCCTGGCCGCGCTCGCCGATTCGTTCGGGCCGATGCCCGCCATCACCACGTCGGCGGTCGGCTACGGGGCCGGCACCGCCGATTTCGACACGCGCGCCAACGTCGTGCAGGTGGTGGTGGGTGAAACGAACAGCGACTCGTTCCGAAGCAGCGGACAACACGTGCGCCTGCTGGAGGTGAACGTCGACGACGTCACCGGAGAGGTGCTCGCCCACACCGTGTCATCGTTGATGGCGGCCGGTGCGCACGACGCGTGGGTGACTCCCATCGTCATGAAGAAGGGTCGACCGGCGCACACGGTGCACGTGTTGTGCGAGGAGGTGCGCACCGCAGAGTTCGCCGAACTGCTCGCGCGCGAAACCGGATCGCTCGGAGTGCGCGGAAGCATCGTCGAACGTTGGCCGGTCGCGCGCGAGGAAACCACGGTCGAAGTCGAGGGACAGACGATTCGCGTCAAGGTCGCCGATCATCGCGTGAAGGTCGAGTTCGACGATGCCGCTCGCGCGGCGGCCGCACTCGGAATTCCGGTGCGCGAAGTGTTGCGTCGGGCCGAGGAAGCGGCCCGCTGAGGATCAGCTCGCCAGCGCGTCGGTGACGATCTCGTTCAGTGCGTCGACTTCCACTTCGCCCGAGACGCGCACCTTCACGTTCCCGTCGGCGCCGACGATCGTGAAGAAGGGATAACCGCTCAGCCCGTAAGCGGCCGCGGCATCCATGTTCACTGAGTCGGCCATGACGGGCCACGGCCACCCCTTGTCGACGACCCACTGCGAGGGCGGGTAGTTCGGCCGGTCGGAGGCCACCCCCGTGGACACGCCGATCACGATCAAGTCGTCGGGGACCGCTCCGGATTCCTTCCACTCGATGAGACGAGGCACCTCGGCGTTGCAGTGGGGACACCAATGCGCCAGGAACACCAGCATGTACGGCTTGCCGTCGCCGGGGGTGACGGACAGCGGGGAACCATCGAAGCTCGCACCCGTCAACGCCGGCGCGGCCATGCCGACCGCCGGGTCGCTCCCGTCGTCCGGTAGCCGTTCGAGCATCGCGCCATCGACCAGAACGGGCTGGTTCTGGGCCACGTCGTCGGACGAGGTGTCGTCGTCCGACGAATCTCCACCCGCGAGCACCGCGACGATCAACGCCACCACGATCGCGACCACCACGCCGATGATCACCCAACGTCCGCTGATCGATGCCTTCTTCTTCGCTTGCTGCTTGGACATGAAAGTCTCCTCGGGTCAGCCGTCGATCGCGGCGTCGTGGTTCTCGGACTTCGGGTTCACGAACAAGAGTGCCACGATGGCCAGGAATCCGCACAGCGCCATGAAGGCCAGGGTCACGAATCCCATGCGCCGGAACCACACGTCGGTGCACGCCGGTCCGACCGAACAGGCGCCATCACCCCAACTCGGGCGCCACTCGATGACGTAGTGATAGGTGGAAACGGCGATGCCCGCCACCAGCAAGGGAAGGGCGTACCACCGCACGTGGCGATCCCGGCGGATCGCGGCGACCAGCAGTATTCCGGCCAACGGGTACATGCAAATGCGCTGGAACCAACACAGACGACACGGCACGTAGTCGGCGATCTCACTGAAATAGAGGCTTCCCACCGTGGCCACGGCGGCCACCAGCCAGGCCAGCCACAACGACATCTCGTGCACCGACTTGGTCACCGACCGGACGGCGTCGGACGGCAGTATCGACCCGAGGAAGAGACCCGCGCCACCGACCACAGCGATCACGGCGAGCATGGATGCGAAGAGTTCGACGGTTCTTACATCCATCTTTCTCAGTATGCCCCTCGGAGCGGACAAGATGGTGTCCTTGAATCCCCACGTGCCGAAAGTCCCGACCGTTCCGGTGGTCATCGACGCGCGAGCGGCGCTGTCCCTCGAGTCCACGACCACGGTGGTGTGGGCCGACGTGCGTTGGTATCTCGACGGCCGCGACGCACGTGCGGCGCACGAGGCCGGACGTATTCCCGGCTCGGTCTTTGTCGACGTCGATCGTGACCTCGCCCGTCCGGCCAACTCGCCGAGCGATGGTCGACACCCGTTCCCGTCTCCGGCGGCATTCGCCAAGCACATGAGTCGGCTCGGCATCGGCGACGACACGCACGTGATCGCCTACGACGACACCGGTGGCATGACCGCGTCGCGCTTGGTGGTCATGCTGCGAATGATCGGTCGTGAGGCGTCGCTGCTCGACGGCGGAATCGACGCGTGGTCGGACGCATCGGGAAAGTCTCTCGAATCCGGACCGGTTCGAGCCAGCAAGCACTCGTCGTTCACCCCCGTCGAATGGCCCACGAACCGCTTCGCCACGACCGACGACGTCCGAGAAGTGATCGCCGGCGGGACGACATCGTTGTTGTTGGATGCTCGCGCCCCCGAGCGTTTCACCGGGGCGGCCGGAGTGTCGGCGGCCGATCCCCGCGCCGGGCACATCCCGACGGCCCGCAACGCACCGTGGGCAGCCGTCATCGAGGACGGTGTACTTCGACCCGTTGCTGCGTTGCACGATCATTACGGCCGACTCGGGGTCGACGGCGCCGACGACGTCATCGCGTATTGCGGCTCCGGGGTGTCGGCGTGTCTCAATCTCGTCGCCATGGAACACGCCGGACATGAACCCGCGCGATTGTTCGTGGCGTCGTGGTCCGGTTGGGCCGCCGACGAGGAGAACCCCGTCGAAACCGGAGAGGCCACCTCGGCGACGTCTCCGTTCGTGCCTACCATCACCGCCACCGGCCTCCCGGCCGTGCGTGCGCTGCGCCGGGCGCGTCAGAAGAACCGTCTCGCCGAATTGGAATGGTTCGAAGCGCTCTACCGCGTGTACCTCGCGGCGTTCGTCTTCGGTGGCGGCGTTCTGTTCATCTCGGGTCTGGTGCCCGACGAGCCGGTGTCGGCGACCGTCGCCCGTGACGTGGCGACCTTCGGTCCGGGCTGGTTGGGTTTGGCTCTCGTGTTGGCGATCGCGATGGGATTGCGGTCGGGTTCGCGTGGTGGGCCACTGGCCCTCGAGGACGCCGATGTTCGTCACGTGTTGCTGGCGCCCGTTCGTCGCGAGCGAGTGTTGTTGCGACCGGCCGTGCAAAAGGTGCGATCGATCGTCTTCTCCACCGCGGCCGCCGGTGCGGTGGCGGGTCAACTGGCCGGGCGTCGA
The DNA here is from genome assembly GCA_030833305.1 of Acidimicrobiales bacterium. GTDB lineage: Bacteria > Actinomycetota > Acidimicrobiia > Acidimicrobiales > Ilumatobacteraceae > Casp-actino8. Next base: position 3,518 of record JAURHL010000133.1, read on the forward strand.
CTGCCCGGGACCAGCATGGGATGGGCGTGGTCGGGTGTGGTGTGGGGTGGAACCGCCGGGGCGACGTTCGTGGCGATGGCCCTCATCGCCCACGGACTTCGCTTGCGGGGTTGGATGGCCAGCGGACTCGGAGGCCTCCTGATCGCGTGGCAATTCTGGTCGGCTCTCCCCGACGCAGGGTTCTCCGGACCAGCCGACCTTCACGGCGGTGTCGCCTTGTGGGGCGAGCGCATTCGCACGATCGAGATCGTTCCCACGATCGTGGCCGCGTTGCTCGTCTTGGTCGGGCTCGGGCTGTTGTCCCGACAGTCTCTCGAGGCATTGGCGCGACGCTCGACGTTGGTGACACAACTACGTTTCGCGGTCACCTTGCAAGACCTGCGAACGGTCACGTTGTTGCGCCGTCAACTCAGTCACGAACGCAATCGGCCCCGCCCGTGGTTCCGCGTGCCTGCCGGTCGGTCGCTCCCACCCGAATGGCGGCGCGGTTGGCATGGTCTCCTGCGATTCCCGGTCAGTCGCATCCTGCGCATCATCATGTTGGCGGTGATCGCGGGCCTGTGTCTGGTGGCGGTCCACAACGGAACGACGGCGGCCATTCTCGGTAGTGGTGTCGTGATGTTCATTCTCGGTTTGGAGATCGCCGAACCGTTGGCTCAGGAGATCGATCACGGCGACCGCACCGACGCGTATCCCCACCAAAGGGGCCCGCTGTATCTGCGCCTGTTGGCGCCGTCTGCCTCCATGCTGTTACCCACATCCGGCATCGTCGTTCTCACCATGTGGCTCACCGACGACTCGTCACTCGCCGTGGCCGCCATCGCCGCTCTCCCAGCCGCGTTGGGGGGATTGGCCGGAGCCTGCATCAACATCGTCTCGGGTGCGCCCGATCAGATCAATTCCAACGCCCAGCAGAACATGATGCCCCCCGAGGTGGCCGGCACCGCATCGTTGATCAAGGGTCTGTGGCCCATCGTCATCTCGACGGTGGGAAGTCTGCCGATGTTGGTGGCTCGCGAAGCGAGCGACAACGGCCAGGGGGCACCGGCGGCCGCCACTCGCGTCGCCATCGCCGTCGTCCTGCTCGCCGCACTGGTGGGCGGATGGGTCCGATTCCGCGACGACATCAAGAACTGGTTCGCCAACGCCGCCGCCGAGAGCCGCGGTCAAAAACGCACGGGAGCATCCACATGAGTCGACACCCCAAGCCACCGGCCCGCGAAGATTCGCGCGACACCGCGCGGGTCCACGAGGTGGAAAAGCCCGCCGCCCTCATCGCTCGGGCCCTCGCCAAGGACTACGGCGACGGGCCGGCGTTGCATCCCCTGGATCTGCGGGTCGAAGAGCACGAACGAGTGGCCCTGATCGGTCACAACGGATCGGGCAAGACCACGTTTCTGCGCATGGCCACCGGACTGCTCGAACCGGCGTCGGGAAGCGTGACCGTCTTCGGCGAAGCACCGGGTTCCATGGAGGCCCGCCGACGATTGAGTTATCTCGCCGACACGCCCACCTTCTACGAGGACCTGTCGGTCTGGGAGCACCTCGAGTACACCGCACGTCTTCACGGTCGGGCGGACTGGGAGCAGCGCGCCGCCGACCTGTTGGGACAGTTGGGTATCTACGAACGCGCCGACGATCTACCCACACGCTTCAGTCGTGGCTTGAAGCAAAAAGCCGCCATCGCCATGGCGTTCATTCGACCTTTCGATCTGATGCTGGTCGACGAACCATTCGTGGGTCTCGATGCCGAAGGAAAAGAAGCCTTGCTCGAGTTGTTCGACGAGGCATCCTCGGCCGGAGCCTCCTTGGTGGTGGCCACGCACGAACTCGGCTTCGTCACCACCACCCAACGCACCGTCGCCCTGCGCGACGCACTGAAGGGCGCCGGTCGCCCGGCTTCCGACCCGATCGCGACCTACCGCGCTCGGACGGCTGAGGCCTGGAAGCGTCCCCTCACCGCCACCAAATAAGGAGCCCCTTCCA
>JAURHL010000134.1 GCA_030833305.1 Acidimicrobiales bacterium
CGCCGCTCAGTGACGTCACGTTTTGCGTCATCGACTTCGAGACCACCGGTGGGTCCGCCGACACCGATCGGATCACCGAGATCGGCGCGGTCAAGTACCGCGGCGGCGAGTGTCTGGGAACCTTCCAGACCCTCGTCAACCCCGGGGTTCCGATCCCCCCGTACATCACGATGCTCACCGGCATCACCGAGTCGATGGTCTTCCCCGCGCCGCGCATGGAGTCGATACTCGGCACCCTCGTGCACTTCATCGGCGACTCCGTGATCGTCGCCCACAACTCCCGGTTCGACATGGGCTTCCTCAACGCCGCGTTGATTCGGGACGATCGCGACCCACTCGACAACAAGATCGTGGACACGGTTCCGCTGGCCCGACGACTGGTGGGAAGCGAGGTGCCCGACTGCAAACTCGGCACTCTCGCATCGCGTCTGCGTCTTGCGCACCAACCGAGCCACCGAGCGCTGGACGACGCGTTGGCGACCGCCGACCTGTTGCACCTCCTGCTCGAACGCGCCGCCGGATACGGCGTGCTCGGCTTGGACGACCTCATCGGACTCCCGCGGCTCGACACCCATCCGCAAGCGGCCAAGTTGCGACTCACCGAGGACCTTCCCCGCGCTCCGGGTGTGTACATCTTCTCCGATGTGAACGGGCGCATCCTCTACGTCGGCAAGGCCACGAACCTGCGTCAGCGGGTGCGGAGCTATTTCAGCACCGGAGAGAGTCGGCGCAAGGTCGGATCGATGTTGCGCGTCGTGCATCGTGTCGATCACATCGAAACCCCGGACCCGATCACCGCCGAGATCCTCGAGATGCGGCTCATTCGACGCGTGATGCCGCAGTACAACCGCGCGGGGACGACCAGCAACAAGTACTGCTACGTCCGACTCACTCTCGAGGAGGAATGGCCCCGACTGGTGATCGTCAAGAACCCCGGCACCGGGAAAGCGGCCGCCGGCATCCACATCGGGCCCCTGCCCAGCCGCACCGCGGCACGACTGGTGGTGGAAGCGATCGAGTCGGTGGTTCCCCTGCGACGGTGCACGGTTCGCATGGGCCGCACCTACGCCGCCCCCTCGGATGCACCGGTCTGCTCGGCGGCTCAACTCGGCGTGGCCATGTGTCCCTGTTCGGGTACCGCCGACCCCGAGAAGTACGCCGAGGTCGTCCGGTTCATCGCCTCGGCCCTCACCGCCGACTCATCGCCGCTCTTCGTCATGCTCGACGAGAAGATGCGTGCACTCGCCGTGGCCCAGCGATACGAAGAGGCCGCCAACGTGCGCGACCGCATGCAGGCGCTGTCGCAAGCGCTTTCCCGCCAACGACGTTGCGAACAACTTCGCCACGCCCAACGACTGATGGTCCGACACAACGGCGTGGTGTTCGAACTCGATCATGGCGTCCTCGTGGCCACCCGACTCGACGACCAGATGTTCACGCCCCTGACCACGAACCCGGGTCCCGTGCTCATGGCGATCGAAGATTTGCTGATTCCCGCAACCCCACCGACGGCGCAAAGCGGGCCCTTGTCTCGCGAGTTGTACGACGAATTGATGTGTGTCTCCCGATTCCTGGAAGCCCACGCGCGATCCATCGACGTCGTCGAATGCACGGGGAACCTGAGCTCGCCGCGGTACCCGATCCCGGAACCGGGCGGAACAACCCTGCGTCAGGTCGCCTGACGAGCCCCGCCGACGTCGATACTCAGTTCCAACATCCGACCGTCGTTCTCCTCCACCATCGGCCGCATCCGGCGCACGAGTTCGGCGGACTCCTCGACGGTGGTCAATGCGGCGACGCTCGGGCCCGACCCGGACAACCAGGAAACGATGGCACCGGTTCGCACGAAGGCGTCGCGCACCGCCCGGGATCGCGGTGCGGCATCGAATCGCTTCTCCTGATGAAGACGATCTTGCACTCCGAGGGCCAACAGTCGACGATCACCGAGTCGCAGACCCTCAGTCAGCATCAACACTCGACCCATGTTGAACACCGCGTCGCTGCGAGTGACCACGTCGCCCAACTTTCCCCGACTCGTCGACGTGGACGTGCTCGACGCCGGCACCCAAACCACGAGTCGCGCGTCGAATCCGACCGGGATGTTCACCGCCATGCGATCCGCGACGGCGACGACGCCCCCGAACAAACTGGCCGCCACGTTGTCGGGGTGACCCTCGATCGTCGCGGCCCGATCGAGGATCTCGTCACGACGTTCCTCGATGAACCCGATCCCATCGGTCGGCGCGACATTTTCTCGGGACATCAGGCCGATGATGGTTCCGGCCACGATCGCCGCTCCGGAGAAACCGAGGCCCCGGCCCGACGGAATCGAACTCTCGAACCACACCTCTCCGCGTCCTCCGGCGGCGGAGAACGCCACCCGTGCCGGATGATTGTCGGACAATTCGTGTTCGTCTCGTCCGAATCCCATGCGCACGTACACGCCCAACGCCATCGCGAGGACGTCGAAACCCGGCCCCAAGTTGGCCGAAGACCCGGGGACGACCACGGCCGTCCCGAGGCGATCAGGCACCGCAGTCGGCCAAAGCCGCTCGGGACTCCGACACGAGTCCCTCGAGAACCGACCGCGCCGCGCCCGAGTCGATCGACTCAGTGGCGCGCTCGAGACCCTCGTCGAGACTGGTGACCGCGTCGGCCACCACCAATCCGGCCGCGGCGTTCAGCAACACGATGTTGCGCACCGGACCCTGCTCGCCATCGAGGAGTCGGCGCACCACGTCGGCGTTGTGTTGCGGGGTACCTCCCACCAGCTCGTCCATGATCGCCGGAGCCAGTCCGAGCGAAACCGGGTCGACCACGAAGTTGCGAACCGCTCCTCCGCGCAACTCGAGCACGGTCGAGGTTCCGGTGGTGGTCAATTCGTCGAGGCCACCACCGTGCACCACCCACGACGACACCGAGCCGTGAAGACGCAACGAGGCCAGCATCCGCTCGGCCACCAGTGGATTCGCCACACCGATGAGCTGACGCTTCACGCGACCGGGATTCGCCATCGGACCGAGAAGATTGAACACCGTGGGGATCCCGATCTCGCGCCGGGCCGGAGCCGCGAATCGAAAAGCCGGGTGATAGCGGGCGGCGAGACAGAACCCCATACCCACCTTCTCGACGCAACGCTTCACCCCTTCGGGCGAGAGTTCGACCACCACACCGAGAGCCTCCAGGACGTCGGCGGTGCCACACTGCGACGACGCGGCACGAGCTCCGTGCTTGCACACCGGCACGCCCGCGCCGGCCACCACGATGGCCGACATCGTGCTGACGTTCACCGAATGACTGCGATCGCCACCGGTGCCGACGATGTCGATGGCCCGATCCCGAACCGAGTCGTCGAGCGGCACGAGCGTGGCGGCGTCGAGGACCGCGTCGAGCAATCCGGACAACTCTTCGGGGGTTTCTCCCTTGGCGCGCAGGGCCACGATGAAACCGATCAGTTGCGCCGCGGTGGCTTCTCCCTCGAGGATGGTGGTCATCGCCGCACGGGCATGACTGGCCGGCAGGTCGTGTCGTTCGAGTAACGCCGACAACAACGTGGGCCATCCCCCGATCGCGTCCAGTGTGAGGGTCTCATCCATGACGCGGTCAGGCTAGCGAGGCCCGTCGGAACGAGCCGAGGCGATTGTCAGGCAGTTCGTCGGCGCTGTCGCACGATACGACGGCGTTCGCGTTCGGTGGTGCCACCCCAGACACCCACCTTCTCGCGACTGGCCAAGGCGTGTTCCAGACACGCGATGCGCACGTCACAACCGTCGCAGATGTTCTTGGCCACCTCGGCCTCGTCGTCGGTTTCCGGGAAGAACACCTCAGGGTCCAAACCCCGACACGCCCCCAAATCCCGCCAGATCACGTCGTTCACCATGTCCCCACGTACCTTCCCCGCGGCGGACACTAGAACGAGGTCGTTCCTTTGTGAAGAGGGCGCTGAAAAAGGGGCCCTGACCTGCCCCTCAGGGCAGCAGATCGATCAGGAATTCCTCTCGATTCGCGTCGGACAACACGATCTCTTCGAGGTACGCGGGGTGGTCGCTGGCGAACGTGGCCTCGCCCGAATCCAGGGCGTTGATGTCCTCCGGCGAGAACTCGAACTGAACGTAGTGAACCGCGGCGGTGATCGCCTCGCGGGTGAGTTGGCTGGCGTGTTGGGCCTCGGTGATGGAGCGCACCGTGCGACCACCGGGAAGGTGGAAGACCAACGACGATTCGATGCCGACCAACTTCGGGAGCCATTCACGCATCTGCTCGTCGGACGTGAGTTCGATGAACAAGGTGGCGCACAACTGTCCCGCCTCGGGGATCATCGGGTTGTAAATGTCGAGCTCGGTCTGGATCTCCTCGTCGGTCGCCAGTCGCTCGACGCGAGCCATCTCCTGGATCTGATGGCGGATCGTGTCACGATTCTCGAAGACGACCGACACGAACGGTCCGAGGGCCAGACGACGACGCTGTTTCATCGCGATGACCTTGGCCTTGAAGGCTTCGCGTTCGCGCTCGTAGGCGCGGACATCGGCGATGTCGTCGAGGGTGAGCTTGCGGGGGGTGATGGTGTTCATGTCTTGATTCCTCCTCTGGTCATTCTTCGGGGATTCCATAGGCGCGGGCCACCACCTGCAGGGGGTGCAACGAGACCTGCCCCGTCTGCTCGTTGATGGCACCGTTGGCCAGATGACAATCGCCGACGACGACGTCGCCGCCGGCCTTGATGATCTCGTCGCCGAGCTTGCGTCCGATCGGAATGGAGAGTTCGGCGTTCTCGGCCCGCAGTCCCCACATTCCGTCGATACCCGAACACTGCTGCACCAACTTGATCTTGGCGCCGGTCAGTTTCATGAGGTCGCGGCTCTTGAGGCCGATGTTCTGAGCCCGCAGGTGACACGGCGTGTGGTACGTGATGGTTTCGGGGATGTCACCGGCGAACTCGGTGTCGAGCGCGGTGCCCTCGGCCTTGTGTAATTTGATGAGGTATTCGCTGGCGTCGTACGTGTGCTCGGCGACCAATTGCGCGTCGGGTCCACCGACATAGTCGAGATAGTCCTTCTTCAGCACGTAGCCACAGGTGGGCTGCGGGACGACGATGTCGTTGCCCTTGCGAACCGTGTTGGCCAACGCCGCCACGTTCTTCTCGGCGATCTTGGTGAAGCTCTCGATGTCGCCGCTGTGCAGGAAAGGCGCACCGCAACACTGGGTGGTGTCGGCCAGGGTGCACTCGACGCCGTTGCGCTCGTACACCTTCACGAGATCCTGTCCGATCCCGGGCGCTTGGTACTCGACGAGGCAGGTCGGGAACACGGCGACGCGGCCCTGGCGCTTGCCGATGCGCAACTTGGGGCGACGCTTGAACCAGGTCGTGAAGCGTTGCTTGGCGAAAGGAGGCAACACGCGCTCACCGGACACGCCGGTGGTCACCTCGATGGCCTTACGGACGAACGATCCGGGCTTGGCTCCCATCATCTTGTTCATGACCGGCGCGGTCTTGGT